>NZ_JRHO01000009.1:0-300000 GCF_000765475.1 Methanococcoides methylutens | reverse complement strand
TACTGTAATTAATCCAAATTCAAGTTCATATTTTGAACCTTCAACCAATCGATTATTACACGCCATTTCATTAGTGCAATTATCAATCAGTCGTGTTTTCCTTTTTTCATGATTTTGCTTGCTTCCTTCCAACATTTGCTTTAAATACATTTCTTCTTCATACTTTTCTTCAAGTTTGGCTTTCTTAAATGCAAAAAACATTCCAATTTGGCTAAATTTAATTTTGATTAGTGAATTGATGAATTGTCTGTCACTTTTGCTTTTATTCAATTCACACATCATTTTATTGTAATTGAAGATTGCTTCATCAAGTTCTTCGGCATCATGTAATAATTGTTCACCATCTTCACATATTATGTTTTTTACAGTCCTTCCAAAAACTGTTTCAGAAATTTGTTTTTTTAATTTTCTGTCCAATACATCAAAAACTTCTGTTTTTTTATATGAAAAACGGGGTCTTCCATTTGAATTAATGCCTTCATCAATGAACACTTTTTCAAAATCATTGAAATTAAAAATTCTCGTGTAATTTATAGGTGCTAAGACCGTTTTGCAGATTTCACCGTTTTCACCTCTTATATCTTGCCATTGCCGCCTGTATTTGCATTCTTCATTAAAACAATCCACACGTATACAAATATTTGCAGGTGGGACTTCATTATCATACAATTTTAAAACTCTCTTATATTCAGGATGCTGTTCATCTTGAAGAATTTCACAACTTCTTTTGAATCCTTCGAGGATATCAGATTCAACTTCAGGGTTTTTTTCATTGATGCGGTTATATGTTTCCTGTATCAATTGATGATTATCTCCAAGGTAGAGATATTTTTTATCAGGGTTTGATGCAATTTCATCTACAACCATTTCAGTTTTCCCAGTCCCAGGTTGACAACCGTAAAGATGATTTATACAGGTTGGATTTTCATCATGTGTCAGTACTACAAAATTTTTATCAACTGTTTCTGAAATCATGAAATCATCTCCATTCCTTTACCAAGGTGCATGGTCAACTATGGTGTTCTACGGGCTACAACTGAAATGGCACAAGGAAATGTAATACTGTGTGCTATCTTGTGGAAAAATACATTCATGAAATGGTTATTCTCAATACCAAATTTTTCATAATGAGTATTCATTGGAATTACTCCTTATTAAATTCTGAAACGGAAAGCAATTCCCAAAAACCATAACCAACAGAAATATATACAGTAGGAACTATGTTCGAATGGTTACGAACAATATTCCATCTACAATGTATAGATGAATGTTATTGGTGAGGATTTAAGGGATTCTCGCCATCCTTTTCATTTCAGGCTATGTCTCCTATTGCAGCTTCAGCAAGGACACACTTCTGATGTACCGGACTTCTTCTCCATATTGAGAGAAGGTTCAAGTTCTTTACTAAATTCTTTTCGAAATTTTTCGATATCATATACTACACCTGTAGCATCACAAAAAAGCCGGACATTATATGGAAACGCTTTAATAAGGTCTCATCATAAATCCCATTTGCTGAATGGGGAAATTTTGCAGAGATAAGCTCAATTTCCAATATATAAGTCGATGGCGTGTGTAAGAACATGCCTTCGGCTATTTGTAACGCTGTTTTATAATATTTCGTATTCAAAACCTGCATTCAGGAATTCAGTAATATACCTACTCCTTGAAATGAGTCCTCTGCTTTCATCGATGTTTTTGAGCACATCGGTTCTGATTGTCAGACTAATTCTTGTAGTTTCTTTGGTCATACTGATTCTCCCTGTAAACAGGCTTGCGCTGAATACTGTGAATACAAAATTAAAATGCTAATATATAAGATTGAGTGTGTTGTCAGCCGATTCTTCTTTTATGACATCAACATCATACAATATCAATCAAAAATTGTTCTCAGCTTGTCCTCAAATTCGATATCTCTGTTTTTCTTTAATTTGAAAGTGAATCCACAACTGGGACATTGAACCTTTACCCGATTTGGTTTTGGATTGAAAACTTTATCGTAAACCTTCTTTCTATCGTCAATAGCAAACTGTAGATATATTGCTGTAGTACCTAAATTTGAATGTCCAAGTTGTTGCTGCAAAGTTCTTATGTCCATACCGTTCTGGATGCAAAAAATTGCATGCCCATGTCTGAACTTGTGAGCAGAAATCCAAGGTAAACCTATCTTTTTTCCAATCCTTGATATGAAAGCTTTAGTGCCTTCAGTATTTGTGTTAATGATTTTATCATTCGATTTTAAGGAATATTTTTCAATGTGCACCTTTATCAAATTCAATGTTTCTTCATCAATAACTACTGTTCTTGGCTTCAGTTCTTTGGATTTTACATTCTTTCCATAAATTGCAATCAAACGGTCTTCGAACAGAACATCTTTCACACGGATTCCATGATGTGCCTTTAAGACATGAGTTCGGAAATATTTGCATTCGCTATCAATACAAGCACTATCATCCCCAACCTTACCCCATTTAGGACACATACGTTTTTTCTGGTCAAATGGTGGATACATGCACTTTGTGACAAGTCCACCTGGTGTTCCAACAATTTCAGATATTCTCGCCCCAGTAAAGAATAAAAGTCTAATTAACAACTGATAAGAACCTCTCATCACTTTCTTCAATCTCCCATTATTCTCAAAATCCTTGGCAGCTTTCTCCATTTTCAAATAATCATCATACTTCACATACTCACTTAGATTTCTCATTGGATTTGAAGGCATAATTTCACCTCATAGATATTGTAAGGCGATTAAAACCCAAAATAAAGCATTAACTACCTTTAATAGACAAAATAAAGCATTAAATTCCTTATCACAGCACAGGTTGGTGCTATCGAAGCACTTCGCAACGGAGAGGAAGAAGTTAGCAAAATGGTCCGGGAGTACGACAGGCGCAGGAAGCTCATCGTTGGAGGATTGAACGATATAGGACTGGATTGCTTCAACCCAAAAGGAGCATTCTATGCATTCCCATCCATCAAGAGCACAGGGCTGACATCTGACGAATTTGCAGAAAGGCTGCTTCAAGAGCAGAACGTTGTAACAATTCCAGGAGATATCTTCGGCGATACCGGAGCAGGATTCCTTCGCTGTGCCTATGCAGCATCAAGGGAAGATATTAAGGAAGCTATTGACAGAATAGGCATATTTGTAGACGGATTATGAAAATAATCCATCTTTTTTAAATATTATAAGAAAAACAGTTGGATCATTTAGTCCCAAGGAGCTCTTTATCAATATTCTCGACCAGGCCACTGACCTTCTCATACCACTGGTCGATATTTTCCTTGAGCATTTCCTTGACCCTCTTAGGATCAACAGCCACATATTCATAAAAATAGCCACCAATATCGATGGTCTTGGTCTCACGATAGACAAGTCCACATGATATCAGGTTCTGTAATGAGCGGTATGCAGTACTTCGTTCCCTGTTGAGATGTTCACCCAGACTTTCAGCAGTCATAGGTCCATTGGCAAGTAAGCATTTGTAGGCATCCATATCAAGTGCTTTTAAGCCTAAGATACACTTTGCCACATCGTCACATTCACAGTTAGCCCTTAACATTTCCCGAATTGATGCTGTCATTATTCACCACTTATTATTTACTGATACTTAGAAAGCACTCTTGTACAGTTTATACAAAACCATAATATTCACGTCGTTAATTATATATATAGTTTATCAGAATCCTCACACCTTGACAACCATAATTCCTGAAAATGAACGTTCAAGTGAACCACTGGACACAGAGCGACTGATATACCACCCCGATATGATACGTGCAAATGAGTGGGTACTTACGGAATACCAGCCCCCCACGAAGGATTTTTGCATTTTTGTACCCTGTGCCATGAGGAAGCCATATCACACCAGCCCCTCACACAAGATGTATGACCGCATTATCTTCGGCATACTCGAACAAGAGGATGCACATGTTGTAGTATTTGGCACCTGCGGAATCACGCCACGGGAGATAGATAACGAATACCCTTTCACTGATTATAAGTTCATGATGGGGAAGTGCAATGTCGCCAAGATAAAACGTGATTTCATCAAGATGGAAAGTGAGAGACTTGCAAAGTATCTGGAAAGAACACGCGATAACTACAAGCATCGAATTGCATATTGCATCGGCGACTTCAGGACGGCCATGGAAAAGGCAGTTGAAATGACCAACATTGACGTTGTCATTGTGCCTGACAGGAAGACGATGGAAGAGGTTGCTAACCCGAATAAGCGCTTTAAGTATGGAAGCCTCAGCCAGCGCCAGTATCTTCAGGACTTTTCAGACTCCATCACAAGTATACTGAATATCCCGGAACGTACCGTGGGAGTTCATGATGACCACTCAACTAACGATATGGACTGGTATCTTTTGTAAATACTTCCAGTAAATAAAGCAGACCACATGTGTAAATAATTAATAAATGTAAGTAAATAATTAAAGTGGTAATGCAAACAAAAAACAGCTGAATTATACTTAAAGTAAAAAAGGAAGGTACCTGAGAAGCACCTTTTCATTTATACGTTAATATCATTTCTCAAGATATGGCGACTGAGCAAGTACAGCCATACCACTATCAGAAATATTGAGCACCCTAACCTCGTTGATGGTGCCTGAACCTCTGAGCTTCATTACATAAATGGTACGCTGGAGGTTGCTTCCTATGATCTCGCGACCAAGTTTGACAACAGCATCTGCACCATATTCAACCATCTCATCCAGTCCGAACATAACACCAACGGTTACAAGAGCTGTAACATCACGTTTCCTGAAGATACCAAAGATATCATCGATCAATGTGCGCAGCTTGTAGTTGGACTCAATTGCGAGGAACATTGCTTCAATGGAATCGATGAACACACGATCAGGTTTTGTTTCCTCGATCTTGCTTTCCACCAGTTTCTTGAAGCTCTTGATAAGCTCTGTCGGAGCGATCTCCACACTCTTCTGGAGACGAAGGCTTGGGTCTGTGATGTCTACAAATACCAGTTTGCCTTCTGCGACCATGGAATCGAGATCCCATCCGAAGGATGCTTGCATTTCACGTACGAGAGATTTAGATTCCTCAGATGTGATGATGCACATCACGGTTTCGCCTTTTTCAATACCTTCCATCAGGAATTGGGTTCCAAAGATAGTTTTACCTGTACCGGACTTTCCGGAGACAACATTAGCAGTCCCTTTGAAAAATCCCCCACGTAACATTTCATCCAATCCACGAATTCCCGTGCTAACCCTTTCTTGAATTACTTCATCAGCCATCTTTACACCTGATAATATAGTTAGATCATGTCGATATTTTTAAAATAGAATCATGAGATCCTGACAGACATAATGAATACTTTTTCCCACTACTCATATAGACAAGCACCCATTAGTATCTGTGTTATCTATACCAGTATGCCTTGTTATGATATAAAAAATGATTTATTTCCACACAGATGATCAGAATTGAACCATCAATTCGACCATCGATCCAGCAATCAGTTCAAGCCTCAACACCGACATCCTCCTCCCTTACGATCTCAAGGAAAATATCACGATACATCAATTTCTCTATCGTTCGGGCAACATATCCACGGTGCTGATGTTTTTGAATATCTTCATTAAGGCGCATATCCGAATCGACCTGCACCCTTATAAGGCACAGCCTGAACTGTTCTGCATCCTTGATCTCCATCATATAGAACTTTTCCAGAAGGAAGGGGAGAAGGTATGGGTCATCTATTGCCTCACAAAGAAGAAGTTGCTCTTCAGGAATATTGTGAATATCAGTACCAGCAGCGACATTCCCCGTAACCAGCCTTACTGTTTGCATGGAATATTTTTTATCATCCAGAATTGCGAATTCAACCATATTTAATCTCCTTGAATATTAAAGATCATCTATTTTTAAGAATATCTTTACAGCGTTTCAGATCTTCCGCCGTATTTATGTTCAAAGCGATCTCAGGGTCTTCAAGCATATAATTATGATATTTCTGCTCCTCATTGATATGTTTTCCATCAAGAATATTGATCCCAGCAGGCACAATTAGCTTCCCACTCCAATTGAAGACCGTGTCCGGCCTTATCCCCACCTCACTGCAAAGAGAAAGAGGGATAAAAACTGACATGGATTCTTCCGCACATTCTTCATAAGCATCAATAATAGAATCCAATAATTCCGGCGTCACAAGAGGAAGGTCAGACATTATTATCATCACAGGACCCTTTATACCTGAACTCTCCACGGCATAGACCATATCCCCTACATAGTTGTCACCTGCCGTATTGATCTCCTGTATATGGTCACCATATTTCTCCCTCACAAGCTCTTCAGTAGCGGGCGTTGAAGGAGACACTGCTACGAATATGCGTTCGATGTGTGAAGACTTTTCCAGAGAATCGATAACGTAACTTATAAGAGGTTTACCAAGAAGTTCGACACATGGTTTTTCACCCATTCCAAGTCGAAGCCCCTGCCCGCCTGCCATTATAACAGCGTCCAAAGCAATCCTCCATTTCCATTATTGATAGCGATCACCATGAGAGTTATTGCGATCAGTACAATGATACGTGCGATCTCGTTTGCAGTTCCGATACAATCCCCGTTCACACCTTTGAAATGGCGGTTGGATATGTTAATTATAACAAATGCGGAAATTATGGCTGCCAGATATCCGATAATACCAATGGAACCGAAAGCCAGTACGCTTGCTACAATACCAAGTATGAAGGATACTACATATCTCGGGAAGGTCGTGCTGTTGATTATCATGGAACCAAGCCCTTCATGGATGGGTTTTCCAAATGCAGCAACCGTAAGCATCGCCTGCTTGGCACCGATCTCGGCCACAAGCAACGAGACTGCAAGCATTAACGCAGCATTATCAGAGAAGAATATGAGTTCAGCCTGAAGAGCAGAAATTGACGCATACAGAGCAAGCAATGCAAGAACTGCATAACCCACTCCCCCGATACCGAGGGCAACATCCTTGAGAGCTTTTATCTTCTTTTCAAGTGAACCGTGAGCAGTAGCCCCATCACCGAAATCTCCCAGGCCATCAAGATGGTTCAACCCCATAAGATAGTAGATAAATACCATGATAAGAATTGCACTGATCTGGTCCGGCATCACAGTCTCAGTAATAAAAGCAAAGACCCCGATCATAAGACCCAGGACCACACCTGCGAATGTCTGTAGATAGCTACGCTTTACCAGCTCATCAAACCCTTCCATCGTCATACCCACAGGTATAGTGGAAAGGAAACCAAAACTTGTCTTAAGAGCAAGCAAAAAATTGTTCATGCTGCTATCACACCACTTACATCTTTATTTTTACGTGACTTTTTTTCATTTTCAGCAGCTTCAGCCATACCCCTTGTATACATATTCGCGGAAACCCCGCCAATAAGACCACCGATGACATCGTCCATGAACGGACCTAACTTAGAGAGGATGCCGGGTTTTTGTTTGTCGAAACGCACGAACTCGAACATGCCTTTATCACCACTGATATACTTGGCAATGCTCATTCCGATTACCTCATCTGCGATGATGAATGTAAGGTCTTTCTCATAAGAACTCTTACTTATATTTGGCAGCTTACCTTTCTCACCATCCCTTTCCAGAAGGATGCCGGAATAGATCAGAAGGCAAAGGTTGGCATCAGATATGGCGATATCAAACTCCTTCCTGAAACGCTCTTCTGCGATCTCCCGAGTCTCCAGACCGGGATGCGGAGCATAAAGCTCAAGAGCAGTATCCACAAGCATCTTCACGGTTATACCTTCCTCCTCCAGTATATCGATGATATCGGAGGTGATCTCACCTTCCAGCTCTTTTGGCTGGTCCTTTTTCAGGTCCTGAGAGTCTATATCTGAAAGTTTCATAATGATCACTCACATGGTATGATTAGATGTAGTTGATTATAACTGAAATTATATAGATTAACACTGCAAACGAGATCACTGCAAGTATCGAGGCTGCAGCAATTACCAACGATGCTTGTTTTATATCTTCTGCCACAGGCATGGAAAAGTCCTTACCGATCACATAGGTATTCGGCTTCTCCAGACGCACACCGAGCACACCGGCCACAGAAGCCATCGGATAACCGGAATTTGGCGAAGAGCATGAACGACAGTCACTGGTAGCACACTTTATCGCACCACCATGGTCAAGTTTCTTCCCTTGCGAGACCATTCCCGCAAGGACAGATCCAAGAGTTATGTAAATAACACAGATACGTGCAGGGATCCAGTTGAGGACATCATCAGTCTTTGCCGAGAAGTATCCAAGGTCCCTGTGTTTCTCATCCATGTAGCCCACCATTGAATCGAGGGTGCTCACTGCCTTGAACGCGTATGCCCCTATCAGACCATAAGGCCCAAGGATCGCATAATAGAACAGAGGGCTTAAAATGCCATCCACGAAATTCTCCGAGCAGGTCTCAATCACAGAGGAAGATACCTGACCTTCGCTTAGCTGCGAAGTGTCCCTGCTGACGTACATGGACAACTTCTGACGTGCAGAAGGAAGATCACCTTTTACTAACTCAGTATTGACCTCGATACCAGCCTCTATAAGGCGGCGTATGGCAAAGGTGGACTTGAGGAAATAAGCTTCGATGAGAAGTACCACAAAGCCAGGCAGTATAGAGAGATTTGCAACCAGAAGTACAGCGTATCCGATCGATGATGCGAACAATATAACGACAAGGGCGAACAGCACACCATAAAGCTTCCTGTGTGTGGCAGGGGCTGATCTTTTGAAGAAACCGATCAGATTGCCTATCCAGACCACCGGATGCAGAGCTGTTGGAGGTTCTCCTATTAACAGATCAAATGCAGTTGCAAGAAGAAGTACCGATATGAGATGGTCAGTACCAGGAAGGAATGGTTCGATCATAGAAGAGGCTCCACGACCTTAGTCCATGCTTTTTTCAGTTTATCATCCATCTGACCTTCGCCGGAGAGTTCATTGAGGATCTTTTCCACAACATCCTTTTGATGAACCACAACACAGTCCTCACAGCTCCAGACCTTGCCGCCACTTGAGCGGTCTACCCATTTGCCCCCGGTTCGTTCATCCTCACACTTGTAGAATGGACAGAAACAGAATGTACAATCCTGACCAGGGAAATGATGACATGGATAGTACGGGCAATCAGTATTCGGACCCTGTGGCTTTGCATCCCCGCTTTCAAGCATACAGATAAGATCGGATCTTGCACTCTCTCGTGCTTTTTCAACGACAACCTTTCCGATAGCTCGTGAAAGCCGATCAGTCTCTTCCTTAGGCCTGACAGCTATCCTGACGTAATCCTTGCCCATGAACGGGAAGGAACTGCAATCCCTGATAAGCACCCCATGGGAAGCAAGACGTTCGGTCAGTTCGGTCGAATCAAATGAAGAATTGCTTATGTCTACAAGAATGTAATTGATCGTTGTATCTATCGGGATGAACTTGCGTATCCTTGAGATACGTTCTATGAGATATTCCCGGTCCTTCTTTATGGCTTCACGGGACTGAACAAGATAAGGACTGTTACATCCACCTTCCATGTTCATCAATGCAACACCGATCTCCTCAGGGATAGAACCAAGGTTCCAGGAAAGCCTTGAAGTATTAAGTGCTTCTGCCATTCTTTTTGAAGCTACACCAAAACCAATGCGGACCCCGGGAATTGCAAAATCCTTGGTCAACGAGCGAAGTATGAATAGATGATCATTGTCATCGACCATATCAGCAATGCTCTGGGACGGATCATCGGCAAGTTCAATGAAAGCCTCATCAACGAAAAGAAGGGTGTGATTCAGTTCGCACCTTCTCGCAAGGTCAAGAAGATCTTCCCTCTTACGTAATTTACCGGATGGGTTATTTGGATTGCACACAAAGAGGAGCTTTGCACTTTCAAGGATCTCATCCGAAAGTCCCATGACCTCCTCCTGCTTTATGTAGCGTACATCTGCCCCGGCAACTTTGCATTGCTGCTCATATTCTGCGAAAGTGGGGTGAGGTATGAGAACAATATCACCACGCTCCAGAACTGCTTCTGCTACGAGCCTTATGATCTCGCAGGAACCATTGCCCGGAACGATATTATCAACAGAAAGTCCGTTTCCAAGGAAATTTACCGCTGCAGAACGATATTCCAGATAGCGATTATCCGGATACTGGGCAAATCTCTGCGCTGCCCGCTCCATGACATCATCGAGGTCAAGACCGCCCGAAGGATGATCAAAGGGACTTCCCAGAGGATTGAGGCTGGCGCTCAGGTCCAGCATATCCGATTCAGGAATACCATAACGGTCAGCCATCTCACGAATAAGGCCTCCGTGAGCGGGACAGGCTAGTTCTACAACATGATCTTTAAGGGGGATTTGTTTTTTGTGCGACACGCTTATCGAATAATGTAAAGAACAGCAAATATATTAAGTTATTCAATTTAGGTTTCTTTAAAGGAATATGAGATTGAATTAAAACAGATGCTGCAACCAACAAATTTCTGAAGTAAAACAAGGAAAATAAAGAGAAAGCTAATCAGTTTGGTTTGATTCAACCACAACAAGCATTCATCTCAACAACATTTCCTCACATTTGTGAAGACTTTCCACCGAATCGACACTGATAGCAACCTCAGGAATAGCAACAAGGTAATCAGTATCTTTTTGTTCTACATCTATAGTTACTGAATCAAGGATATTTATCCCCACAGGTACAAGCATTTCACCCTTTTTATTGAAAACGGTACCCGGCCTCAACCCAAGTTCACGATACAGACCAATGGGAGCGTAGACAGACATGGCAGGGAAACCAACTTTATCATAGGCTTTTACCATCATATCAATATGTTCCGATGTTACCAGCGGGAGATCCGGCATCAACACCATCACGGGACCGGCGATCCCGGAATCCTTTACGGCATTTACCATATCACCCACATAATTGTCACCCGAGGTCCTGAGAATTGAAACCCTGTCCCGATAAGTTTCTTTCACACATTGTTCAGTGTCCGGAGAATAAGGGGACACCTGAACAAATACCCGGTCGATATGCATTGAACCAAGAAGTGAATCAAGAAGATAATTGATAAGTGGCCTATCCATGAGCATGACACATGCTTTCTCCTCCATACCCAACCTCTGCGTCAGGCCACCTGCCATAATGATAGCATCCATTTAAATTCTCCAGATTACAGAAGATCGGAAAACACGCCCAAATTTAGAGCCTGAAAAACCGATCAAAGATTGGGAACCATTATTTTATCCCAGGCTACTTTCAGGTTATCCTCGGTCTCAATGTCACGCATGAGGATCTTCAGAACATCCTGTACAATTTCTTTTCTGTGGATTATAGTACAACCCTCACAACTCCAGACCTTGCTGCCAGTGGTACTTTCTATCCAGCTACCCCCTGTGCGAGGATCCTCACATGGATAGAACGGACAGAAACAGAAAGTACAGTCCTGACATTGGAAGTGGCATGGATAGTATTCACAGGTATTTCTGGATGCAGGTTCACCGGATGCTGCACACTCAATGGTCTGCTTTAATTTCTCCTCGGCATAATCCTTTCCGGATTCGGTCAGAACATCCCCAATCGCCCGGATCAGATGATCGGTCTCGTCCCGGGTGCGAACTGCGATCCTTATGAAATCATTATCCAGCAAATAGAAAGAACTACAATCCCTTACAAGGATACCGTGGGATGCAAGCCGTTCTGTAAGTTCCACTGAATCCATCAGAAGTTCACTGATGTCAACAAGAACATAGTTCACAGTGCTTGGAAGGGGTTTAAAGCCATAGATGCCAGAAAGCCGCTCTACAAGATAGTCCCTCTCCTGCTCAATGAAACTGCGGGACTCTGCAAGGTATTTGCTGTAACACCCACCTTCCATCTCCAGAAGGGCAGTACCTACAACATCAGGAACAGAACCAAGGTTCCAGGAAAGTCTTGCAGTGTTCAATGCAACCGCCATCTTCTCAGATGCAACACCAAATCCCAGACGTATGCCAGGGATTGCAAAGTTCTTGGTTAGAGAACGAAGTACAAAAATATGATCATTTGTCGCAGCCATATCAGCCACGCTCTGCAAAGGGTCAGCAAGTTCGATGAAAGCTTCGTCGACGAACAGAAGAGTACCGTTTGCCTCACACCGCTTTGCAAGGTCAAGGATATCATCCCTTGGTATTAATTTGCCCGTAGGATTGTTAGGATTACAGACAAAGAGGATCTTTACATCATCCAGTGCCTCATCTGAGATATCCATCAGCCCTTCGTGCTCAAAGTAACGGATGTTCGCACCCATTATCCTGCACTGCTGCTCATACTCATCAAATGTTGGCTGTGGTATCCCCACAGTATCGTTCGTATCAAGCATACACTCTGCAACAAGGCGAATGGTCTCGCATGAACCATTACCGGGAATAATGTTCACAGCACTTACCCCATCACCCAAAAAGGATGCTGCAGCCTCCTTGTACTGGAGATAACGGTTATCAGGATAGTGATACATCCCCGGCTTCGAAGCGGCAAAGAGAGAAGACAGGTCAAGACCATATTCCGGATGATCGAATGGGCTGTCTAAGGGGTTCAGGCTTGCGCTCATATCTATGATATCCGACTCAGATATCCCGTATTCCTGTGATGCCTTTCGCACAAGACCACCATGCGATGCAGGCACAAGACCCACGATATGTTTTTTGAGAGGTAAACTTCTTTCATCTTCCAGATTCATCGTCACATTAATCGTGCTATGATATGAACAAAAGCTATATTAATTTATGTAAACTTTTCTTTAGAAACTCCGACATTGTATTTCCGAACAGTTTTTTTCGAAGAAACGGCATCTATAGCAAACATACCATACAATTACTAAAATTGGACAACTGCAAATGTTCACAGATATGAATTGCATAAAAAACAATTAATCCGAAATTGTTAAATATGGAACCCAGCAATGAGAGTGTATCAGTGGTTTCATTGGGTATTATATCCACCAAATGACTACCACGAATATGTAAGGAAAGCCAGAGTATCCATAACCATTTAGCATACACAATATGGAGACTTGATCATGTAGATCGAACGGACTCTAAATCCGTTCAGCCGGGTTAGATTCCCGGAGTTTCCGCCAGATGGACATGGCTTTCCATTAAAACATATAGCGCCATGATGTGACAAACATCGTGCGTAAGTAAAGGATGATGATAATATGAAGTACTTCGCAATAGGAGCATAGGCCTATGGAAAAGCAATTACTGGATGTTCTGGTCGGGCTCAACGGAGTCTGGCTATCGCGAAGCGGATTACTTCATGGGATAAGAGACTTTGATATCACAAGGAATCATATTCATATTGAAACCGAGTGTGGGGCACGGTTCACAGTAAGAAATTCCAGATCCAGCCGTTCTGCAAGATCCCTAAGGAACAATAAGTACCGCAAACCTTGCAAGCGCTGTCGTCCAAGTGACGAACAGATCAATCGTTTTGTCAAAAAGACCTTCAAAGAGAGAGGACAGACCGTTAGTGTGTTCTCCACAAAGAAGCCTACTCCCAAGAAGCCAAAACAAGCTGTTGTTAAATCCGTTTCAGTTTCTACACCAACTCCGACGACTACAAGTGAAGCAGCCCCTGCTACACCTGAGAACAAAGGAGCAAAAGACAACAACAAGCCGGAAGTGAAATATTCACCTTCCCAGATCGAGAGGCTGAAGACACTGATGGCGCCTGATGACAAGATCCCGGTGCAGGGAGAATTACCGGAATTCAAGGATCTTGAAAAGGAACTGATCCAAAGAAGGCGCAACGACCTCATATCAATGTATGAAGAGGACAGGGAAGATCGCCTCGGTAAACTTGAAAGGACGATAACCGCTTTCTTCGTGGAAAGAGGTTTCCTTGAGATCAAATCCCCGATAATGATACCATTCGAATATGTCGAAAGAATGGGTATCGATAAGGACGATCATCTCTACAAGCAGATATTCCGTGTAGGAGACAACATGTGCCTGCGACCAATGCTGGCACCCTGCCTGTACAATTACCTGCGCAAGCTGGACAAGGTACTTCCTGACCCCATAAGGATATTCGAGATAGGACCATGCTACCGCAAGGAATCCGATGGCAGCAGACACCTGGAAGAGTTCACGATGCTGAACTTCTGCCAGATGGGATCAAACTGCACAAGGGAAAACCTTGAAGGCATCATCAGCGAGTTCCTCGAGCATCTGGGAATAGAGTATCAAATAGAAGCAGATGACTGCATGGTCTATGGAGACACTATAGACATTATGCATGGTGACCTGGAACTTTCCTCAGCAGTTGTCGGACCTATTCCTCTTGACAGGGAATGGGGAGTCAACAAACCATGGATCGGAGCAGGTTTCGGATTGGAAAGATTGCTTAAGGTAAAGCATGACTACACCAACATACGCCGTGCAAGCAGGTCCGAACTGTACTACAACGGAATCAATACTAATCTGTGAGGTGAACATCTTGTTTAATAACATGGATAACGAAGACCTTGACAACTATGCAGAGCAGATCATAGACGGGTCAGAGTTGTCCGATGATGATATCAGGAGACTTCTTGAAACACAAAGCCCTGATGAAATTGAAAAGCTGCACTATGTGGCACGACGTATCAGGGACCATTTCTTCGGAAATAAGGTGTTCATGTACAGCTTTGTGTACTTCTCTACATACTGCAAGAACAAATGCACATTCTGTTATTATCGGAATGCAAATGAAATTGACAGATACCGTCTTAGCGTAGAAGATATCAGGAAGATCTGCCAGGTGATCAAGACAGAAGATGTGCACATGGTCGACCTCACAATGGGAGAAGACCCATACTTCCACAACAAACCTGAACGACTGGCAGAGTTTGTCAGGACCGTGAGGGAAGAGGTCGGAAAGCCGATCATGATATCCCCCGGAGTTGTTGACAACGATACCCTTGAAATGCTCAGGGACAACGGTGCTAATTTCCTTGCCTTGTATCAGGAAACATATGACATGGAACTGTACAAGCAACTAAGGGTCGAGCAATCATTTGAAGGCAGGATCAATTCAAGGAACCATGCTAAAAGGATCGGCTATTGTGTTGAGGACGGCATCCTGACAGAGGTCGAGCCAGACATTGAATCCACGATCATATCATTAAGGGGACTGGCAACATCCAATCCAGACATGGTGCGTGTGATGACATTCCTCCCACAGCAGGGAACACCACTGGAAGGAAAGGAAATAAGGGACAGCTCATCAGAGCTGAAGATCATCTCAATACTCCGCCTGCTCTACCCGGACAAGCTTATTCCAGCATCACTTGACCTTGAAGGGATCGATGGAATGGTTCACAGGCTCAACGCAGGAGCAAACGTGGTCACATCCATAATATCTTCCAACTCATCCCTCGAAGGTGTCGTGAACTACGACAGGGAACATGCCGAGAGGGACAGGGATGTCAAGAGCGTAATCGCCAGACTGAAGACAATGGGCATGGAGCCCGCCGAACAAAGCGAGTTCGAGAAGTTGTTGGGGCGATAGGATGACGACGATCTGTTTAATAGGAGGCAAGCTACAGGGATTCGAAGTGAACTACCTTGCCAGGAAAGCGGGGATGAATGTTGTTCTGATAGACCGGAACGAGAAGCCCCTTATCAGCAATGTTGTTGACGAATTCTACTGTTTTGACATAATTGAGGAACCGGAAAAGTTCATCGACATCTCAAGGGAAGTCGATGCCATAATACCGGTAAATGAGAACCTTAATACCCTGAACTTCATAAGGGATATCAGCAGCAAGCTGGATTGTCCCATTCTTTTTGATTTTGATGCATACCACATCAGTATGGACAAGAACAGGTCCAAGGAATATTTTGTATCAATAGGAGTACCAACTCCGGATGACAAACCATCCCAACCACCATATTTTGTAAAACCTCCCTGTGAAAGCAGCAGCATCGGAACCAAGATAATCTACGACGATAGTGAACTTGAAGGGATCGACCCTTCCATGATGATCGAGGAATATCTGGAAGGCGATGTTGTATCACTGGAGATCATCGGTGATGGCAAGCATTTTGCAGTGGTGAAGGAAACAAAGGTACATATCGATGATACCTACGATTGTCATATGATTACGCCTATCGACCACGACCCTGAATTCAGGCAGATATCATACCAGCTTGCTGCCAACCTCAACCTGAAAGGTATCATGGATGTAGAGGCGATAGCTTCCGACAGGGGACTTAAAGTTCTCGAGATCGATGCCCGTTTCCCAAGCCAGACACCAACGGCCGTATACCATTCAAGTGGCATCAACCTTGTAGAGATGCTGATGCAGGCATTTACTGATGGCGTAACTGAGATAGAAAAAGCACCTGAAAAAGGATACTGTATCTTTGAGCACTTATTACTGAAAGAGGGGGAACTCATACCCGTTGGAGAACACGTCCTGTCCATGGGAAACAGCTATGACCTATTCCATGAGGAGAACGAACTTGAAATATTCAGGTCTGACGGGAAGGATACTGTATTCACCCTCATCTCGAAAGGCATCGATGAAGAGGAAGTACAAGTCGTACGTAACAGAGGAATTGCATATATCGGACAACATTATGGATTTTAAGAGGTAATCACTATGGCACTATTGACACCTGAAGACCTGGAAGACCTGTTGAACAAGCTCAACATGAACAATAACATCATCAAAGAAGCCACCGGAATGGATATTGCACAGATGTGTGAAGCCGTCTATGGTACGACCCCCAGCTCCCAGAAAGTAGGGATCGTACCCATAACTTCCGGAAACGGCATAATCGGGAATTTCTCAGCATCCCTGCTTGCAATAACCGAATATTTCGGTCTTGAAGGTTTTATTACCGAACATCCTGACATAACAGGATACCATCAGGCAGTAGCAGGTGGTGCAGACATCATACTAATGGCAGATGACCACATTTTCATTGCCCATAACCTTAGGAACGGTAAGATAGCAACCAACCATGTATGCACCGGCGTGATCTACTCGGAAATAGCTTCAAGATACAAGCACACTGATTCAAAGGATGTACTGGTCATAGGTCTTGGACGTGTGGGTTATGCCGGCGCGTCACATCTTGTAGAAAAGGGATTCAACGTATATGCTTGTGATCCGAACACCGATTTCATGAACAAGGCAATTGAAGAGCTTGGCGTGAAGGCATATGATGTTGACAAACCAAGGAAGTTCTCAATGGTCTTTGAGGCAACACCAAATGCAAATACCATATCAGAAGGAATGATCGCAGAACGCTGTCTTGTATCAACGCCCGGGATCCCATGCGCCCTACCGGATGAACTTGTTGAAAAGTATGATATCGACCTTGTAATGGAACCACTGGTAATTGGAGTAGCAGCAATGCTCTATTCAGTTTTCTAAGAAGTTACTAAAATAGGCGTTATGCTTTGGCAGGAAAAAAATGCCTGCTAAAAACATGCCTGAAATCAACATAATAAATCCATAATACTTGTCTAATGCGACTATTGCAGTTGATTTTTTCCAAACAAAAAGGTATATATATGGCAAATACATAGCGTATGTACCTTTCTAGCGATTATAAAGGATTTAAAGTAAGGAGAATGTAAATGTCCGAATACACACAGAAGGAAAGATTAATCCGCGTACTGAATGGAGAGAAAGTTGACAGAATGCCAGCTATCTGTGTCACACAGACCGGAACAGTAGACCAGATGGAAAAAATCGGTGTTTTCTGGCCAGAAGCAAACTATGATGCGGCACAGCTTGCTGCACTCGCAGAAGCAGGTCACACAGAAATCGGTTTCGAAGCAATCCGTGTCCCATTCGACATCACCGCAGAAGCAGAGTTCTTCGGCAGTGGAATCAAGGACGGTACAAAGGTACAGCAGCCATCCGTCATCACCCACGTTGTAAACAGCCTCGACGACCTCAAGCAGTTCGAAGGATACGATGTTACAGACACAAGCAAGAGAACATCCGTAGTCCTCGAGTCAATCAAGATCCTCGCTGACAAGTATGGAGAAGAAGTCCCAATCATCGGAAGTATGATCGGTCCTTTCTCACTTGCACAGCACATCACCGGTGACTCCTGGTTTATGGACATCATGACAAAGGAAGCATACGGTCTTGAGATCATGGAGTTCACAACCGACTTCGCAATCAAGTACGCACTCGCACAGGTCGACAACGGCGCAAGCGTATTCTCCATCATTGACCCAACAGCAAGCTACCAGCTTATCGGTGCAGACTTCTACGCAAAGTTCGTAGTACCATTCCACCAGAAGCTCATTGACGCACTCCACGAGCGTGGTGTACCAGCTGTACTCCACATCTGCGGTGACACAACCGAAGGTCTTGCACTCATGGAAACCTGTGGTGTAGACGCAATCAGTGTTGACCAGAACGTTAACGCAGCAACAGCAGTCAGCAAAGTCGAGAAGGCACTCATCGTAGGTAACCTCGACCCAGTCAACTGCCTCTGGAACACAGACGTCGCAAACGTCAAAGCAGAGTCCGAGAGAGTACTCAAGGAACTCGATGGCAAGGGACTTCTCGCACCTGGCTGTGGTATCGTAAGCCAGACCCCAACCGAGAACCTCCAGGCAATGATCGAAGTAGCAAAGACTTGGACATACTAATTGTCCAATTCTTTTTTTCTTTAATTTCTTTTTTTAATTCGTTAAGTATTTGAACTTTATTTTGTCCGTAGTATATCTTCTGCAAATTAATTCTGTTTGAACTTTTTATTTGGTTTTATTCTATTCTGAGCTTCACCCTTAGCTTATCCATATTCATTACATTTTTATCGGCATCCTTCAAAATCAAAAATTGACTATCATCAGGATCCATTCGGATACACAGGATTTCAGAGATCCAGATCCAGCCCTATAGAAACAGGAATACATCAGAAAGTGTTTTTTAAAAGATGGAAATGTACAGATGAGAGTAAATATATCAATGTTTCCCATCAACTTTAAATACTTCATCGTATATGAGCATAATACATCAAAATTAAAAATATACGAGGTAAAAAGATGAAAGTATGCGTACCTTCTGCAAAAACTGGTGGATTGGAAGATAATGTCGGACAGCACTTTGGAATGGTTCCGGTCTATACTGTACTGGATACAGAAACAGATGAGGTCCAGATCGTAGAGAACACAAGCCAGCACAACGGAGGCGTTGGACTGCCACCGGAACTACTATCAGAAGCAGGTGTCCATGTAATGCTTTGTGGAGGACTTGGAACAAAAGCTGTTAACATGTTCTCGGAATTTGGGATCGAGGTCTTCGTTGGAGCACAGGGAACTGTAGAAACAGCGATCGGCGATTGGAAAGAAGGCAACCTTGCAAGTCCAAACAGTGAGAATGTCTGCCAGGGACACGATCACGACCATGATCACCAACACTGAATGATATCATGAAGATTGCCATAGCAAGCGGAAAAGGCGGTACCGGCAAAACTACCGTAGCTGTGAACCTTGCCCTTTCGCTTCAGGACGCTCAGTTAATAGACTGTGACGTTGAAGAACCAAACTGCAACCTGTTCCTCAATAAGGAACTGGATCAGCTCACAGAAGTAACATCCATGATCCCTGAAATTGTGGAAGAGAACTGCACATATTGTAAGAAATGTTCTGACTTCTGTCGTTTCAACGCGATCGCAACCCTCCCGAACAAGATCCTGACGTTCCCGACATTATGCCACAGCTGCGGAGGATGCATTATGGTCTGTCCTGAAGGAGCCATACAGGAACATGAGATAGTCACAGGGATCATAAGGAAAACTTCCGGAGATGATAAAAAAAGCCCTGAACTCTACGAAGGTTTACTGGACATCGGACAAACTATGGCATCACCTGTGATCAGTGAGCTTAAGAAGAACATCGATCCTGACAAGACAGCCATCATTGATGCACCGCCAGGAACCGCATGTCCGGTCCTGACAACACTTGAGGATGTTGACTACTGCATCCTTGTTACAGAACCCACTCCTTTTGGATTGCATGACCTGAAGCTGGCAGTGGAAGTAGTTCGAACACTTGAGATCCCACACGGGATAATCATCAACAGAAGTGGTAGCGGTGATAATAGTGTTGAAGATTTTTGCATGAGCGAAAATGTAGAGATACTGATGAAGATACCACATGACACAAAGATAGCGCAATTGTATTCGGAAGGGATACCATTTGTGCAGGAAATGGAACATTGGAAAGAAAAGTTCATACAACTCTACAGCTCGATACAGGACAGATATGGCAGGGAGATAGAAGCATGAAGCAACTTGTGATCATCAGCGGCAAAGGAGGAACAGGGAAGACCACGATCACCGCTGCAATTGCATCAATGGCAGAGAATGCCATAATTGCGGACTGTGATGTTGATGCTCCGAACCTGCACCTGGTCCTGGAGCCTGAGATAATTGAGACCTCCGATTTCTACGGAATGGACATTGCACATATCGATACTGAAAAGTGTACCGGCTGCAACGTGTGTATCGAGAATTGCAATTTTGATGCTATCCATACAGACCATTCCATAAACAGTTGCAAATGCGAAGGTTGCGGGGTCTGTGAATATGTTTGCCCTGAAAATGCTATCAAGATGATAAATAACCCATCCGGAAGTGTTTTTGATTCCATGACCAGATATGGTCCAATGGTACATGCAGAGCTCATGATCGGGGAAGAAGCAAGCGGAAAATTGGTAACTGCAGTAAAAGAACATGCAGTATCACTTGCCAATGAGAAGGAGGCCGAGCTTATAATATGTGACGGACCACCCGGAACCGGATGCCCCGTAATAGCAGCCATTACCGGTGCAGACCTTGCTCTTATTGTCACAGAACCGAGCTTATCCGGAATACACGATCTGGAAAGGATCATACAGGTAACTGACCACTTCAGGATACCGGCAATCGTCTGTATTAATAAATATAACATCAATGAAGGGAACACAAAGCAGATCGAAAGTTCCTGTGAGGAAAATGGCATAATGGTAGCAGGAAAACTTCCATATGATACAGTTCCGAACAAAGCGATGATCGGTAAAAAGACCATCATTGAATATGAAGACAATGAGTTCTCAGAAAAACTCCGGAACATCTGGAGAACGGTAAGGTCAGAGCTCTGTGAAGGTCAATGATCCGGAAAACAGATTAACTTTTAAGAGGTGAACAGGTCATGAAATGTGCGTCCTGTGATACAAGAAGATGCAGACAGGGAAAAGATTGCACTCCAAGAGAAGTACAACCGGAATATGCTTCAGAAGACCTTGAGATGATGAAAGCAGCTTCAAAGATAGAGGCGAACTTCTACATGGAGAAAACAAGGCTTGAAGAGCTGGTCCTTTTTGCAAAAGAAATGGGATATCGTAAGCTTGGGGTCGCTTTTTGCGTGGGGCTTGAGAACGAGGCCAGAACCTTTTGTAAGATACTTGAAAAGGACTTCATTGTTGAATCCGTCTGCTGCAAGATATGTGGCGTAGACAAGGAAGAATACGGACTGGACAAGATAAGAGAAGGCAGGGAAACTACCTGCAACCCCATTGCACAGGCAATGATGCTCAACCGTGCAGGTACCGAACTTAACATCATCGTAGGACTCTGTATGGGTCATGACATATTGTTTAACAAGCATTCTGAAGCACCTGTTACTACATTCATTGTAAAGGACCGGATACTCACACATAATCCTGCAGGAGCACTTTATTCCGGATATTACCTGAAGAAACGTTTCGGCTTGGAGAAAATTTGATGGAAATTACCATTGTCTATGACAATGAAGCAAAGACTGGTCTCAAAAAGGGCTGGGGATTTTCTTGTTATATCGAAACCGAAGACCGGAAAATACTCTTTGACACCGGATGGAACGGTTGTGCTTTAAGGAACAATCTTTCAACACTTAACATCCCGATCGAGGATATCGACATCCTTGTACTTTCCCACCAGCACTGGGACCATATCGGAGGTGTTCCGGAAATACTGGATGCTAACCCTGACCTCGATATTTATGCCCCTGCATCATTTTCAGAGAAACTTAAAAATGAGATGTCAGCTCATTCAACCTTACACGAGATCACCGAAAAATGCAGGATATGCAACAACGTCTTTTCTACAGGTGAACTCGGGAATGGGCCGAAGGAGCAGTCACTGATCCTCAAAACGGATACCGGGATATATGCTATTACAGGCTGTGCACACCCGGGACTGGAAGCTATCGTAGGAGCAGCAGCAGCAGAAGGGGATGTCCATGGCATCATCGGAGGATTGCATGATAGCCAGGAATACAATATGCTGAATGGACTGAAATTCATAGGTGCCGGACATTGCACATCGAATATTGATACCATCAGAACAAGATTCCCGAATGCTTTTGTGCCTATTGCAGCAGGGTCCCGTTTCAAGCTCTGAATTGCCCGATCGTGCACATCCAGATGACTGAAAGCTTACATGATGCAGAAGTATATCAAACAGTGAGAACATATTCTTTCAGAGAAAAGGTGAGAATATGAAAATTGCTATACCCAGCACGGAAAAAGGCGGATTGGATGATGACATCGAACTCCATTTCGGAAAGGCTGCAACATATACGATCTACGACAGCGAAACAGAGGAAGTTGAGATCATTGAGAACACGAGTGTCCACGTGGGCGGGAAGGGGCTTCCACATGAACTGCTGGTCAAGAATGGAGTTGATATCGTCCTGTGTTCCGGGGTCGGTCAGAAGATCGTTGACCTGCTGAACAAGAAGGACATTGACATTTTCGTGGGTGCTGATGGTACGGTACAAGAAGCCATTAATTCCTGGAAAGCAGGGGATCTCTACCGACCAAAGAGCATAAACCTGAGCAAGGATCGCGGATTCGGGCTGACACAGCATAGCCTTTGAGAGGAAGAACAACGTTTGACCAGAAAAATATCCATGAAAGAGAAAACACAAGTAAATGTAACTCTTTTGTATTTTTTCTATATACGCGTTCTAAACTTTATAAACACACACAATAATATATAAATACTATTATTTTTATTATGTGTTGCTAACGATTTGATTAATTATATTTTAATAATATTATATTACCAAGTTCGGAATTAGCCAACAATATATGTTCCCTTTGAATTTTCCAACAATCGGGAACAATCAGGATTTGTTCTTATGCGACCTGTTACAATAATTACACTGACAATATTAATATTTTGTATAGCTAATGTTGCACTTGCTGCATCTGAGATCAATGATTCACCTCCAATAAATGAAACTATAAGTCCAGCACCAGAGTTGGCTCCACTTAATCCGGCATTCATTGAGTATATGGAAAAACTGGAAGAAAATAAGGATAATCAGGACTTCATAACATCATCCTCGCTAAGCACAAACGGATCAACAGAGGAAAGATATCCCGTAAATGGCCTGATCCCATCACCGGTTGGCAATTCACATATAGACAGAACCTATTCATCCGATGCAAATGATATTTTCTTTTTATCAGCATCTGAAGAAACCTTACTTTCATATTACGATCTTCGCAATGAGAGCAGAGTAACTCCTGTACGAGACCAGGGACAATCAGGAAGTTGCTGGGCACATGCAGTATACGCATCCCTTGAATCATGCATGATCCCTAATAACGGGGTTCATGATTTTTCCGAAAATCATATGAAGAATCTAATGTCAAATAATTACCCCGAAGGTTTTGACTATGAAGAGGGTGGAACTGCTGGGATGGCAGTTGCATATCTGTCCCGCTGGACCGGACCAGTCAATGAATCTGATGATCCGTATGATGATACATCAATTTATTCTGATACCAATATCCCTGAGAGAAGACATGTCCAGGAAGCCATATTTCTTCCGGAGAGGGATTATGAAACTTCACATGATGATGATTTTTTGAAAAATGCAATCATGGAATATGGGGCAATATACTCTCCTTTCCGTGTCAATTGGACTGGATTTGATGACAACTCTCTGACTTACTATTATAATGACACGAATTATATAGGAGGTCACGCTGTTGCCCTGGTGGGTTGGAACGATTCCTATCCAAAGGAAAAATTTAACATCACGCCTCCTGAAGACGGTGCTTTTATATGTAAGAACAGTTGGGGCACCAGTGTTGGTGATGAAGGGTATTTCTACATATCATATTATGAAACATCATTTGAGCCCAGAGCAGTCTTTGTAGGTGCGGAGGAGGTGGATAATTACGATAATATCTACCAATATGACCCCTTGGGACATGTACGTAATTTCGGGTATCTAAATACTACAACTAATGTTTCATGGGCTGCAAATATTTTCACAGCAGACTCAGATCAATATCTGAATGCTGTCAGTTTCTACACACCGGATGAGATGACAGACTATGGACTATACATACATAAGAATCCAGATCAGAGACCTATTAACTCCACCGGCCATGTATATTCCACATCAGGCACCATTGAGTACGCAGGATACCATACAATCGACTTAAGTAATCCTATAAAATTAGAACAAGGTCAGGACTTTTCTGTTGTAATTAAATTTACGGATCCGGATTATGCGTATCTTGTTGCAATAGAACGTCCAATTGATGGCCACAGCAGCAAAGCAACCGCCAATCCCGGTGAAGGTTACATCAGTCCAAATGGAACTTCATGGGCCGACATAACAACTGATTATGAAAATACAAGCATCTGCATCAAAGCATTTACTGATGATCCACATGTTGATGAGATCATACTTGATCCGGTAAATGATACCACATATGCAGGAGAAAATCTACATTTCAACGAGGAAGCATTCGACCAGTACAATAGTCCAATTGATGCTAATGTTGTCTGGAGTTCTCAGAATGAGACTGTTGGCACCATCGATGCAATCTCAGGACTGTTCACTGCAAACACTGCGGGAAACACCACAATATCAGTGACCAATGGTAGTGTGACAAACTCAACGAATATTACTGTCCTTGAAAGACCCTTATTTACCATAGAAATGGATGAACCACAGGAAGGTTACAACTATAGTACAGATTCAATATGTCTGAACGTATCTGCAAATTTAGATGTGGCAATATGGACATATAACATCAATGCCACAGGCATTCAACCGTTTGATCCCAACACCACATTATCTCTTCCTGATGGTGAACATAACCTGACAGTTATTGCTAAAGATACAATCGGCAATATGGCATCAGTGATGGCTAATTTCAGTATTGATACGACAGCACCTATTGTAACTATAGAACGTCCTCAAAACACAACATACACCTCAAATACAGTCAACCTGAACGTATCTGCTGATGAGGATGTACATACATGGATGTACAACATCAATTCCACAGGCAATCATACATTTACCCCAAACATTACACTAACTTTGCCAGAAGGTAAACATACTGTCACCGTGTTCGCCAACGATACAGTAGACAATGTGGGATTTGCACATACAAATTTCACAATAGACCTCCCTAACCCACGTAAAACCAGCTCATCCTCATCCGGAGGAGGTTCAGGCAACACCGGTGAAGCCTTCGGGAATATTGCACTGAAAGAAGTGAAGACCATATTTAACAATAAAGATTCAAAGATTATCTATCACTTCGAAGAGGAAGATGACAAGATAGAGTACATTGGGTTCTATTCATTGAAGAACTCAGGAAGAATATCAGCAACTATCGAAGTTCTTAACGGAAAATCAACACTTGTTACCGAAAATCCACCAGGCATAGCCTATCAGCACATGAATATTTGGGTTGGGAAAGCAGGTTTTGCAACAGAGACCAATATTGTGGACCCGGTCATTGGGTTCAGGGTCAGCAAGTCATGGATCGTTGAAAATGATATTAATGAAACAACAATAACATTATGCAGGAATCATGATGGAAAATGGACACAGCTTTCTACCACGATACTCAACGAAGATATGGAATATATCTACTTTGAAGCCACAACCCCCGGATTTTCACCTTTTGCCATTGTTGGCTCTGCACAGCAAGCAGAAGTTACAGATCCAAGTTCGGAATTAACGGATGTAACGGTGAGAAACAACACAGTGGAATCAAACACAGAAACAGCATCTGAAAGCATGTCTCTTCCACTACTGTCAAATGGTATATTGATGACAATATTAGGATGTGCTTATCTGGCATTGAGAAAGCGAAGCTGATACTTCACTTTCTCTTCAAATATTTGACCATAAACTGGTACTTTAGAAAACTCGGACGTATAGTTCATCCATCTTTCTTTTCTTTCCCGGAAGACAGCCATGGAAGTGCACACAGCGGACAATCGGGGCCGAAACCAGCAACATTGTAACCGGTCATCCCACCGGAAACATTGTGTACATCACTGAAACCTTTCTGTTGCAGGATACTTGCACCCATACTTGAACGCTGTCCGCTTCCACAGATGACAACTGTCTTTGCATCGGGGTCAAGTTCCTTATAAGAATCCCTGAGCTCGTGTACCGGAATGTTGATGGCATGTTGTATATGCCCGCCACTGAACTCAGAAACTGCCCTTACATCCACAAGAACGAAATCCTCGTCGTCCCTCACCATATTGTCAAGCTCTAAGCTCGATACCTGACAGAGATGTTCTGTAGGAAGGCCTGCCATGGACCAGGAGTGCATTCCCCCATCAAGAAATCCGACTATTCTGTCAAGACCAACCCTGTGAAGCCAGATCGCTGCCTCTGTAGCCCTTTCGGGCGAATCTACAATCAACAGTATATTCTTGTCAGGCGGTAGCAGCCAGCCTGAGAACGTGGCAAAGTTGCTATTAAGATCAATGCTATAAGCACCAGGTATGTGACGACCGCCAAATGCCTCATAGCACCGGATATCAAGTACTATATTATCAGGATCATCCAGCAGCTCCAGGAACTCCTCCGAAGGTATGGCCTTCAATGGAGGAAGATCCTCGACCAATTCCGGTCCAGCCCTGTTAACATCGCTACACCTGTTGAAATGAGCTGGAGTTGCAGGCATATCCTCCGTAAGTGAACGGATGAAACTTTTCCGATCACCTATGTTCAATGCATAATTGTAAAGTCTTTCATAGCCGATGGTCGTACTGCGCTTTGCAGCCATTGACCTGCCACATAAGGAGCCGGCACCATGTGCAGGATATACCTCACAAAAATCAGGCAGATCCAGCAGTTTCCCGTGGAGGGTGTCATAGAGTTTCGAAGCCAGTTCTTCCGCTTTTCCCGGGAAAAGATCAGGCCTGCCAATATCACCTACGAAAAGGGTGTCACCACAGAAGACACATACCGGAACCTCACCGCGTGAACTATCGGTCACCACATAGGAGACATGTTCAGGCGTATGTCCCGGAGTTTCCAGAACCTCTATGATCATGTCCTCGATCTCAAAGGAATCACCTTCTGATACTTCCATTGCATCGAATTTGCAATTTGCAGAACGTGGAAATACTATCGATGCGCCGGTCTTATTCTGAATTTCCATATGACCGGAGATGAAATCCGCATGCAGATGCGTTTCAAGGACATGTGTAATCTTCCAACCCATCTGAGCCGCAGCATCCATATAAACATCGATGTCGCGACCGGGATCGATCACTGCACAAGTATTGTTACCACCAAGAAGGTATGAACTATGAGCTATTCCACTTGTAAATATCTGCTGAACGATCAAATTAAGGACCTCCCACCCTGTTTGAGCCATCTATTAAGCAAATGGTAATTCTAAATGCTAAATATTGAATTATGAATGCAAGAACTGATGGCAATATCGTAAAGACTTCAAAAATACTATAAGGGTTCATGAGATATATATTATTAATATAAAGTGATCGAAAACAAGATTCTTTTACAACTTTGAGGGTGCGTTGTGTTAACATTTGACCTTGGGTTGGACCCTGAATTATATGATTTTCTGACAAAAGCGATCCTTTCCCTTTTGATAGGAATACTGATAGGTATAGAAAGGGAGCACCGACGCAAGGATCAGGAAGTGTTCGCAGGAGTACGCACGTTTGCAATAGTATGCCTTAGCGGCATGCTTGCAAGCTATGTTTCAGAGGTGATGCATATCGCCATACTGCAGATCACCACGGCACTGGTTGCAGCCTCCTGTTTTGTGCTCGTGTACAGGATATACACAGCCAGCGGAAAGCTTGGGATGACAAGTTCCATCGCCCTGTTCTCAACTTACCTGCTTGGTGTGCTGGTAGCTACAGGACGTTACCTGTTTGCCATTATTATAGCTGTGCTCATTACTTTACTGCTAATTGAGAAAAAACCGCTTCACTCCTTTGCACAACATCTCTCAGATGAGGAAATACTCAATGCGGTCCAGTTCCTTGTGGTCGCTTTCATTCTTTATCCACTGATGCCGGAAGAACCTGTAATGGGAGTTCTGAACCTGAAATCGTCAATCCTTATCGTGGTACTTGTCATGTTCATCGGTTTTGTCAGTTACATCTCCCTCAAAAGATTCGGAACCCGTGGAGGAATAACATATTCGGGACTATTTGGAGGGTTCATAAGCAGCGAGGCAACCACCGCTGCACTTGCAAACATGTCAAAGAGCAGATCCAGCCTGATGGATGCACTGTACATCGGGATACTGATGTCAAACATCTCAATGATAATCAGCAACACACTGATCGCATTGATAGTAGATCCCAGTGCAAGTACAATGCTCATGATGCTACCGCCGCAGCTGGCAATGCTCATCGTGACGATCGGGATAGTCATAATAAGGAGAAAAGAAAATGATATTATGACCGAGCCGCTGGAGATCGGTTCACCATTTGCACTGAAACCTGCTTTCAAGTTCGGTGCGATCTTCACAGTACTTCTTGTCATCACCAGCATTTCAAGCGAATTCCTCGGTACTGCCGGAGTATATGCATCGGCACTTGGCGGACTTGTCAGCAGCTCGGCTGTAACTGCATCCGTTGCCGCACTGGCTTTCAGTGGGAACGTATCATATAGTGTGGCTGCACAGACCGCAGTGATAGCAGGGATCATCAGTACGCTCAACAAGCTGGTCCTTGTAAGGATATCCGGATCAAAGGAGCTCTACTACCGCTCAAGGAATACAATGTTACTGATAGCTATTGTAGGAATATCCACATTGTACCTTTGGAGCAGCTACATCAGCAATATCGGATTCTAAAGATCAAGGGAAAGACTATATGCATTAGATGTGAACACCTTTCAAAACATCCCTTATGAAGTGATATCAATGAATACACAGTACCGACCTTCTTTTGCAACTGAAGAACTGGTGTTCCATGGCGATGAGAGCAATACAGAAGGAAAAGCACTCTATTTCCCTGTACATCAAAGAAAGATATTGATAGATGCTGAAAGACACCCCGATGACTATTTTTCATGCTATCAAAAAAAGCATATCTCCGACGGCACCGAAGTGATCTACATCGGAACACTTGATGGTGTACCATGTTACTGTTTTGAACTGGAAGAAGAACTGGAAGAAGGAAATATGCAGTACTTTGGCCTGCACGACCTCTATGGTGTAATCGATGAGGAAATGCTCGGTATTGCTTCCAGGGCAGTCCAAATGGCTGACTTCTATCGCACTCACCGATATTGCGGGCTGTGTGGAGGAGCTGCCCACTACGTCCCGGAAGAAACCGGAATGAAATGCCATAATTGTGACCACATAACGTACCCGCGGATAAGCCCTGCAGTCATAGTACTTATAGAGAGGGAAGATCACCTTCTTATGGCCCGCTCAAAGAATTTCCCGGATGGAGTCTATGGGCTCGTGGCAGGCTTTGTAGAAGCCGGGGAAACCATCGAGCACGCAGCTCACAGGGAAATAAAGGAGGAAGTTGGCGTTTCAATAAAGGAACTGAACTATTTTGCAAGCCAGCCCTGGCCTTTCCCGTCCTCGCTAATGTTAGGATTTACAGCGAACTTTGCAGAAGGAGAGATCAAAGTCGATGCTAATGAGATCGAAGATGCCTGCTGGTTCCATGTGGATGACATTCCGAAGCTTCCGGGAAAGAAGAGCATCTCACGTGCCCTCATTGACCATTTCATAGACAAACACGAAAGTTGCAAATAAAACAGATGGATCTTTGGCACCCACGCAAATTTTAAATAAATCTGTGTATAATCCTCCATATGGATGATATAACAGGATTGGAACTTTCACCAAGGAAGATCGAATACCTGAAGTACCTTTTTGAAAGGGGTGACAATGTACGCACCACCGAGATATCCAACCACATGAACGTGGACCCTTCCACCATTACCAAAGCTATCAATGAGCTTGCTTCATCAGGATATGTGAACCATGTTCCATACCGGGGTTTCAGTCTTACGGAGAAAGGAAAGGATTATGCACACTTCCTGTTGAGAAGGCACAGGATACTTAGCCTGATGCTTAACCATTACGGGCTCACTGCAGAGGAATCATGTGCAGAGGTTGCAAGGTTTGAAGGTTATGTGTCAAAAAAGGCCATAAATGCCATTTGCGATTCAATGGGACATCCAACCATAGGAGTTTGCGGCAGGATCGAACATGACAGCTGCAACCTTAAACATGAGCACCATGAAAAAAAAGATGAATGAGATTTATTTGCCTGCTTCGAGGATCTCTTTTACCTTCTGAAGCACCAATACTGCATCTTCCCTTTTTACATCTGAAGCATTGTTCCTGCAATATTCCAGAAGAGGTTCACGATCTTCCAGAAGTCCTTCCTCAACTGCTTTTTTAATTATTCCAAGGTAACTTCTCTGAGGATAGTGGATGCTTTTTGTTATCCTGATAAGACTTTCGCAGATCTCACTATCAATAATGCCTTTCGCAACTGCTTCCCTGAAGGTCTCCCTTATGTTAACAAGGGGTGTTGAGACCTGTTCAAAGGTTTCGGGATTGGTTGTCACTGCAACCTCATCATCCGCCTCGATGACACCATCCCTGTACCAGCTATAGACCTTGCCCACGCCGATCATGCCATGACTGTCAAGCTCAGAAGCACGCAACGCACCCATACTGCATCCGCCAACGACCTTGATGCCTTTTTTCATCGCACGGATTATTTCCTTGTGGGCTACTGCAGCCCTGTCAAAGAAAACACCATCGATGATACCAATTACACCATAGCCCTGACCTGCCACTTTATCGATGTCGCCTCTTGCCACAGGTGGCAGGTAAACTGCATCAAGGATAGCCTTTGAATCTTCATGGCTGATACTCGTACCTGCAAAGATAACTGCTCTCATTGGATCACTTTTGTTTGCCGAACCTTCTCTTCCAGGGTTTCTCGGTAGAGGTGGATCGTTTGCGTCCTTGTCTCACACGATGGCCTACACGTTCACGGTCAAGCGTGTACTGCTCGAATCCCGGAATTATCACCCTTACAACGGGGACACCTACGTTCTTGCGGGAAAGGTCGACCACGATGACACTGTCAGTGATCTTACGCAGTTCATCGAGCACAACATCGATGTTCTCTGCAGGAGTTGACCTGGAAATGTCATTCAATTCTCCGGTTGTGACGGAGTCTGCCCCTTCATACCAGAAATTGTTCATCCTCTTCATGCGCTCATAACCGATCTGCCTGACAAAAGATTCCCTGTCAGTGTCCTCACGGGCACCGTGAATCTGCACTACCCTTGACTGGGCAGCCTCGGTGATGGCCCTCCGTATTGCGATCTCAGGTTTCAGATGTGAACCTGCACCCATTACAAGCAAAGCAGGATCTTTCAGGTCAAGGTCATCTGTAGCTGCCACAACAGAGGTTATGCCTGTATCGTGTGAAAGTAGCCATAGTTTGAGCTGTACTCCGTTAGATTCGAACTTCTTCATCAGCTCATAATTGATACCATCCTCTTCGGTAAGGACAATTTCCCGGCCCGGATTCCTGTTGAACTCGGCAATACTCAATGCATCACGCTCGATGACCTCAAGCAGACCGTGCAATATTGCTTCCTCTATGACATTTCCCGATGCAAGGCCATTGGTATTGCTTCTGAAAAGCCTTGCGGACATTCCCGGGGAATCATATGGATGATATACTGCATTTGATGGAACATAGATCTCCTTCTCGCGTAAAAGGTCCCAGCCCTGAGTCCATTCTACCAGGCTTTCAGGAGGCAGAGGCTCAGCCAGAAGAAGGCTATGCGGATCAAGAAGTTCACATTCCTTTGCTGCATTTTCAACAGACTCAATGAACTCTTCTGCGAGCACATCCTCGACAATATCAGCATTTACGCCTACACGCTCCGCAAGACATCTCTCAAAGCTCTCCATCATAGCCGAGATCCTTGCCTGTGTCTCGCTTGCCCCTTTACCAGAGTAGATAGAAATAGCGCCTTCTGCAGCTGAAGGCCTGATGGCAGAGAATACCGGAATGCCTATCCGGTCCAGATCGGTGATACTGGCTATCCTTGTAACCCCTATATCTTCAAGGTGGGGTTTGGTGTTACCAAGAGTTGTCTCCTCGTCAAAAACTCGCTGCGTACCATCCATATACTGTAATGATCGATCGATTGGGATATGGGACATGCTAATCGGAAGTCTTTTGCAACTTATATTTCTTGCGACAAAACCGAGAAATACATTATCCAAAATGGTTATATATTATAGAAACATAATGATATGTTTAAGCCAATTCAAACAGGCTAAATTTTTAAGAACTCAATTGAAGAGACAGGAGGAAATATATGATGAGAAAATTCACGAAAATAAGTGATGAATGCCGACGATGTGAAGAGAACGGGAAATACCATTCAGTCGTAAGTGGCCAAACCACTGAAAATCTGAATGCTGAAGAATTGGAACTTTGCAAGTTCATTCTCGGCGGAATGCTGGCAAAATAACGCCTGCAAAACATATTTTTAGCTATCTTGCGTAAGGAAGTGTATGTATGACATTCATTCCGTACGCAAAGATTTCCCCGTCCTTGATGAAGTGATCTATCTGGACAATGGCGCTACAACCCAGACGCCTGTCCCGGCAGTCAATGCCATGAATGATTACTTCTTCAAATACGCAGCAAATCATGGCCGTGGAGCTCACAGGCTAGCCCGGCAAACTACTGATAATTACGAAGATGCAAGGGACAGAATTGCAGATTTCCTGAACACTACACCAGAGAGCACAGTCCTGACCAAAAATGCAAGTGAAAGTATCAACATGGTCGCCCTTGGTATCCGGTGGGAAGCAGGCGACCACGTTGTGACAACCCTTGTGGAGCATCATTCCAATCTCCTGCCCTGGATGAGATTAAGAGAAAAAGGTGTTGAGGTCACCATCGTTGGATCCGACAGAGAAGGATGTGTGGACCCGAAAGATGTTGATGCTGCAATTACTGACAGGACAAAGCTCGTCTCTGTCAACCACGTATCCAATGTATTCGGCTCAATAAGAGATGTTGAGAAAATAACACGGGTCGCACAGAAAAACGGTGCAATGGTGCTAGTGGACGGGTCCCAGTCAGCAGGACATATGCCTGTGGACATCAAAAAGATAGGTTGCGACTTCTTTGCCACACCCGGACACAAGGGACTGCTCGGCCCACAGGGAACAGGAATACTCTGCATCAAGGATCCAGATACCCTTGAACCAACCTACATTGGCGGAGGCACCGTCCATGCTGTCACTACAGAAGGTTATGAGCTGGAACCTTCACCTTCAAAGTTCGAAGCGGGCACACCGAACATCCCGGGAGTTATAGGCCTTGGCCGAGCTGTTGAGTATGTGCAGGAGATAGGTGTAGAAAATATAGAAAAATACGAGAAGGAACTAACCACAGATGCTGTAAAACGTCTTGCAGAGATCGAAGGCGTAGAGGTTTACGGACCAAAGGATAGGACAGGAGTCGTCCCTTTCAATGTGGAAGGCATGAACCCGCATGATGTTGCCATGATACTGGACGAGACCAGGAAGATCTGTGTTCGAAGCGGTTACCACTGTGCAATGCCATCCGTTGACATGCTAGGAGTTGAAGGGACTGTTCGGGCATCCTTTGCATTATATAACACAGAAGAAGAAGTCGACTCACTGATAGAGGGTGTTGAGCAGATAACAATGCTCGCCTGAGCTTTTTATTTCTGCTCATTGCTTAAGGATGTGCCAACTTCCCTTTCGGATGGCAAGGAGACCGTAAAGGTGCTTCCTTCCCCTTCCGTACTTTCCACCTGCACATAACCACTATGCATCTCTGCAAACTTCTTCACAAGAGCAAGACCAAGACCAGTACCTCCAAACTTTCTGGAAGTCGATGAATCAACCTGAACAAATGGCATAAATAAGCTACGCATATCTTCCTTAGCAATACCAATGCCATTATCCCTCACAAAAAAGTCAATATATTCACCAGATATTCTTACACTCAATAGTATGTCCCCGTTATCCGGTGTGAACTTAACAGCGTTGTTCGCGAGGTTATCTAAAATCTGGATGAGCTTGCCCCTATCAGCATTGATAGAAATGTCTTCCGGGTCAACGCTCACATTAACAGAAATATTCTTTTTAGTTGCAAGTGGATCTATGAGATCCCTGACATAACCGATCACTTCCCATACAACAACTTTTTCATATGACATGTCCATTGTTCCGGATTCTACTTTTGATATGTCAAGAAGATCATTGACGATACCAAGAAGATGGCGACCACTAACATGGATGTTCCCCACATATTTTCTTTGTTTTTCATTCAATTCGCCAAAAGTGCCCTCCAACATAACCTCTGAAAAGCCAAGAATTGAATTTAAGGGAGTGCGTAGCTCATGACTCATATTAGCCAGGAACTCGCTCTTTGTACGGCTTGCAGCTTCAGCTTGCAGTTTTGCCTGCACAAGAGCATATTCCGCATCTTTGCGATGGGAATTATCCATAATTATTGCAAGCACATCGTCTTCACCATATGCCAGGAGTATTGATTCAAAATTAAGTATCCGATCTCCAAAAGGGAAATTGTATTCCACAAATCCGAGTTCCTTAGATCTGATAATATCCTGTATCCTCCTTCTCGCAAGCTTTGCAGCATCTTCAGGGAGAATATCATAGATATTGTTAATATCCATAGAAGATAGGAAAGTCAGATCACCATACTGTGGACAATTACGGCTTATGATAGTACCATCAGGCTTCATTTGAACAAGCATGGCTGGCATAGCTTTCAGGATAGCACTATCCTTAGCTTTGTGCGATAGAACATATTCGTGCTTCCTTTCAAGCTGCTGCAGCATCAAGTTTATGGAATCAGATAAAAGAGAAAGTTCATCATTGCCCCCCATATGCAGACGAGAAGAAAAATCCTTACTTTTTCCAATGGATTGTACATCATCACTAATAATTGATATACGCCTAAGCACGGTAGAATCCAAAAAGAACATAAGATAAAATCCAAGTGCAAACCCCACAAAGAGAAGTAACAGAATAAAATAGTATAGTGTTTCAGATCCCTGTTTTGTAATTGAACGAGGAGTCCTCGTTTTGGCAACCATTGCCGGAGTACCGAAAACATCATGTATGGAATAATAGCCTGCAAGCATATCTTCATCAACAGTTTCTATGAAAATGCCAGAAGAATCTTCATTCCAAATTCCCGGAGGTAGCTGTGGATCGTTTGGAGATAGCAGATCTATTGAAATACCTGTACCTTCTGAAAGATAGTATAGTTCATCAGAGTCTAAGAAACGACCCATGAACAAAGTTCCACGAACTGGACCATCACCATTACTTTTTTTTATTGGACACGAAGAGATGAGCAATAGTCCCCCCTCCAAATTGACAAACCCGGAGGAAATACAATTTGGATCAGTAGGGGCGGTCAAACAATTTGAAAATGACAGGAACTCCGGCAAGCTACCAGATAATACATTCAATCCATTATTTTCATCATACATTGCCCCATAAACCATCTCCCCGGAAGAATCAACATAAACAAGTAGATCAAGCCGATTGCTCTCAAAAGTTTCTGTGATCAAATTAGATTTAGCATATTCTTCATCACGAGATACAATAAATTCATAGGAATCATCCCAGATAGCATAATCAACATTTAATACCCCTAATGACTTCAGATCAGACTCAATGAGCACCCTCATCCCGTTAGCATCTTTAAGTGCCTGCTGTTGCTCCAATTCAATATAACTTCCCTTTACAATGAATTGGGAAACCCCAGTAATAGCAAGGATCAGAAAAATAAACATGAGCCCTACCACAAGCAAAGTTTTATGCCGAAGAAGCACGATCAGACCTCATGCAAAAATTAATGTCATTTTAATTATAAAACTTTTGTCATAGAAAGAGTTGTGAAGAATAAAGGTAACAAGAAGTAGTATATATAGGCACAATAGAGCAATTGAGTTTGAAAAAATGAAAAATAAAGAGAAAGATGATAATGAAGATTATTCCATCATCAATCTTGTGAGACTTGCCCTTGCTTCTGCAATCTCTTTCAGGGAAAGAGATATGTCAAATTCCCTTCCCTTTATACGTAAGTCATCTCCGCCAACATTACCGATGACGGAATATGGGATATCACCAAGCATTTCGACAACCTTGTCTTTCTCAGAGGTCACAAGAAGAGCCCTTGCATGGGATTCTGAGAACAGGATATCATCAGGCCTGAGATCTTCACAGATATCTGTGATGTCGATGTTTGCACCAATTTCATTGCACATTTCAGCAAGAGCTGCTGCAAGTCCACCGGCAGACACGTCATGAGCTGCTACGACATTTCCACTTCTGATGACATTTATGATGGAGTCTACTATCTTTGGAGCGTCTTCACGTACCTTTGGTGCAAGACCATTGCTCCTGAGTCCTTTTATTTTATAATATTCCGAACCGCCCAGTTCATCAAAGGTGCTTCCCACGAGGATCACAGAACTGCCTTCCTCTTCAAAGAAAGAACCAGGGACGTTTCCAATGTCATCGGTTATTCCGATAAGACCGATGGATGGTGTTGGCACGATAGCTGTACCGTATTCACCACTCTCATTGTAGAGGGAAACATTACCTCCGACAACCGGTATGGAAAGGTCCCTTGCAGCGTCACCCAGACCGAGGATCGCCTGCTTGAACTGCCAGTAGATGTCAGGTCTTTCAGGGTTACCGAAGTTGAGACAGTCCACAAGGGCTATACCCTGTGCACCTTTTACAGCAAGGTTCATGCTGTTCTCAATGAGGGTTCCTTTTCCGCCTTCATACGGATCAAGAAGGGTGTGTCCCGGATTGCAACCACAGGACATTGCAAGACCCTTGCCATCTGCAATGCGAAGGACTCCTGCATCTGAACCGGGTTTTTCAACGGTACGGATCTGGACCTCATGGTCGTACTGCCTGTATATCCAGTCCTTTGATGCAATGTTATGAGATGAAAGAATGTCAATTACTGCCTGTTTCAGGTCAGCTGGAAGTTCCGGCTTGTCCCCTATATCGCGTTCCTGAGGAGCTGTTGATGGGCGCTCAAAGGTAGGTGCACCTTCTGTGAGAAGCTTGACAGGCATATCTGCAACGACCTCACCTTCGAACTCGACGGTGTAATAGAGACGCTCTGTAAGCTCACCGATCATGCTGGCGTGAAGGTCATACTTCTTTGCGATATCAAGAAGCTCATCCACGTTCTCAGGCTCGACCTCAAAGAGGATACGTTCCTGGGACTCGGAGATCATGATCTCATAAGGAGTCATTCCGGACTCGCGAAGTACCACATTGTCAGCCACCAGGCGCATTCCCAGATCGCCTTTGGATGCCATTTCAGAACTTGCACCTGCAAGACCTGCAGCACCAAGGTCCCTGCATGAAAGCACATGACCGGTACCTATTGCCTCAAGGGTTGCCTCGATGAGGAGCTTTTCGGTGAAAGGATCGCCAATCTGGATGCTTGGACGGTCTTCTGCCTCTGCTTCTTCAGAGAGGTCACGGGAAGCGAACGATGCGCCACCAAGACCATCGCGTCCTGTGGTGGAACCCACAAGGACCAGTTTGTTGCCTGCCTTCTGTGCACAGGCGGTAACGATGTTCTCCTCGCGGGCAAGGCCAACACAGACGACGTTGACAAGTGGATTTCCACTGTAGGTCTCGTCAAAATATGCTTCTCCCCTGACGACAGGAACACCGATACAGTTACCGTATCCTGCAATGCCTTCCACGATATGCTCAAAGAGGTAGAGGTTCTTAGGAGTGTCCAGCGAACCGAAATAAAGAGGATCCATCAGTGCGATAGGTCTTGCACCCATGGAAATGATATCACGCACAATACCACCAACACCAGTTGCAGAGCCGTTGTAAGGGTCCACATATGAAGGATGGTTGTGGCTTTCCATACCAATAGCAAGTACCCAGCCATCACCAAAACGGATAATTGCGGCATCATCACCAGGTCCTATTATCACACGGTCGCCAACAGTTGTAAAGGTCTTCAGCAAAGGAGCACTGGAACGGTAGGAGCAATGTTCACTCCATAGGTTCAAAAAGCATCCCTGTTCAACAAGGTTTGGTTCTCTGCCCATCTCTTCTGTTATGATCTTCAGGTCATTTTCCGGTAACATTTGTGCGCCTCATTATATAAGGAGTATGATTTAGGCTTAAATAAACCATAGATTAGATAAAGATTTCCAACGGTAATAACAGTTTCAGAGTTCATCGAACATAACCTGATCGCCAACCGAAAGATCCGAACGGGAAACTGTGCCTGCAGGAAGCTCTATTATGTACTTTACTTTTTCACCGGAGTCCCCCATACCCACCCAGGGTCGAAGATAAGTTGTCTTCACTATTATTTTATCTTCATTCAGGAATAGAACGTCAAGAGGAAAAGGAACAAAAAGCATATGCAGGGAGATCTTCTTTGGAGAAGAGAGAACAAAGATCATAGCATAGCTATCCGGAACAGAGCTTCTGAACATCAGGCCCTTTGACTGACTGAACATGCTTTTAGCATATTCAACATCCGATGCGATTGTATAACCATTAGATTTTAATAGCATAGTTGACAAGATACAATATCTGTTTATAATTTATATAAGTAGTATACAGGTGAGTAAATAATCGGAGGAAATACCAGAAGATGAGTTCAGAAATGTGCCCGGTTTGCGGTTTGCCATCAGAGCTATGTATATGCGAAGAAGTGGCAAAAGAGCAACAGCGAATTACAGTGAAAGTGAACAGAAGACGGTACGGTAAAGAAGTTACAGTTGTGGAAGGATTCGATGCGAACGAGATCGACCTACATGAGCTATCCACATACCTTAAATCAAAGTTCGCATGTGGTGGAACTGTAAAAGGAAGTGCCGTTGAACTACAGGGCAACCATCTGACCCGCATGAAGGAAGTCCTTGTCCAGAAAGGTTTCTCTCCGGAACAGATCAAAGACTGATCAGTGAATATGCACATTGTGCATCATCAACTCATTTAACTTTTCGAATACATAACATGGCCATACAAAATTGCCATGTTTCCTTTTTTAAATTTGAAGGCATCCACCCATAAAGCTGAAATGCTCAAACTTGAACGCCTGACAAAAAAAACATATAGTACGAAAAAAGGAACTATAATTATGAAACCTACCTGCGAGATAATGGTACAGAAAGTATTGCCTGCCATACGTGCCGAACTTGCACGTTCCATGATGATCGATCATGGATGCACCCAACAACAAGTTGCAGACATATTAGGCCTTTCAAGAGCAGCCGTCTCCCAGTACGTCAGTGCGAAAAGAGGAGCAGAGGTTGGTTTTTCAGACGAGACATTGGAAGAGATAAGAACATTTGCTACAAAACTTGTGAATGGATCCTCTGACAAGGTACTGACCGAAGGGATGTGCAATGTATGCAAGTTCGTACAGCGTTCAGGTTGGCTATACAAAAATGTACCCGGAGCAGAATACTGCATCCTTTGCAAAAGTGACGAGGAAGATTGAGCAAAAGCCTTTGTATTAAATGTAAGGGAAAAGGACTTTGCGGGCGACCCCTATGTCCAATCCTTGAAAAATTCAGGTCAGCCGAGAATACCACAGCGACGATCTCGGCCGACGGTTCTGTTTTTGGTGCATCCCCACCAGCTGTTTTTGTGGGAAGATACGGCTATCCCCAGGTGAAAGCAGGTCCGATGATTCCACCCCAAGTGGATGCAAAGGACGCCATGGCACTTGAAGATCCAAAAGAGTGGTTATCCATGGATATCCAGGACGTGATCTCCGCCCGCTGCCAGCTTGTCAGGGCAAACACCACCATCAATATAAAAGATGCGATGAAGCCACACAAATTGCTGGAAAAATCACAGGAGCTGGCCCTATCCAGGTCACCGGTGGACACAGAAGCATGGTTCACGAAACCCCTTCAACAAAAACTGAAGTTTGACAGTGTCCTGACACCAATGGGACCATCCGGAGCGGTAAAGGACTTCGATATAGCAGAGAACCCGAAGGTCCCGAAGAAGGTTGACTACCTGGCATATGATACCGATGCACTTGCAAAGGATGCCATATGCGAACTTTTCAGGAGCGACATACCTACCGAACACATCACAAGGCTGCTTTCAATCGGCCTTCTGGGACAACAGCGCAAGCTCGTACCCACACGATGGGCCATAACAGCAACCGATGATATGGCAGGAAAAGATATCATCGAGCGCGTCCGGGACATGCCACTGGTCAGTGAGATATCCGTGTTCAGTGGCGGATGCTTCGGCAACTATTTTGAGATAATGCTCGTTCCAAGAGTGTACTCCTTCGAGCTTCTGGAGATCTGGATGAAACGGTCGGTCTGGTCAGGAGGATCCTCCTGGATAGGACAGGACATGGAAGACATCAATGGCAAGAAGGGATACTCGAACCTTGCAGGTGGTTACTATGCAGCCCGCATCGCTGCCCTAGAATATATGGAAGACGTTTGCAGACAGGCATCGGTTTTCATGATAAGGGAGATCACACCTGAGTACTGGGCACCACTTGGTGTCTGGGTAGTCAGGGAAGCTGCCCGAAATGCAATGTCCTCTATCCCCCGCACCTTCGAGACAATCGAGGAGGCGCTTGATGATATGGCGAAGCGTGTCCGTACGCCTGCACCGGAATGGAAAGCTAAGACCAAAATGCTTTCAGACGTCCGTTTCCAGAGAACACTGGACTCTTTTTTGTAAGCTTTCCGCAAGACATTAAAATGGTACGATACAATTGGGCATTATGTCTGAGAACCAAGACAATATGTCACCACAGGAACTAGCAGATTTCCTGCTTAACAAAGTACGTCTTCTGTGCAGGGAAAGCCAGCATGAGCAGGCGCTGGATGTTGTGGAACAGGCTATCCAACACGCCCCGGACCCCACAGTAGCATGGCTCATTAAAGGACAGATCCTCTTTGGACTTCACCTTCTTGATGAAGCCATTGAAGCTACCGAAGAGGCGCTTAAACTGGGTGACGACGCAGAAGTGCTTAAACTCAAAGGCAATATCCTTGCTACAAAGGGAGACCTTGCAAGTGCACTTGAGACATTCAACAAACTTGCCGAGATCGCTGCCGATGATGCTGATGCTTACTTCTTAAGAGGCAGCATTCTTGCGGAAATGGGAAATGCGGATGAGGCGATCGCAAACTTTGATCATGCCATAGAGCTTAAGCCTGATATGGGACATACATGGTACAACAAGGCAATGGTCTTTTTCAACTTAGAAAGATATGGCGCAGCAATCAGCGCACTGGATTCTGCAATAGATCTGATGGAAGATGCTACTGAACCTATATTCATAAAAGGAGTGGCACATCGAAGACTCGGACAAACAAAGGATGCACTGGAGTGTTTCCTTACAGCTGCCGAGATATGGGAGATGAAAGCACTCGTTACCAATAGTCCGGATGCATACATGGATGCACTGAATGCGATCGAGAGCGCCATTGAAATAGATGTTACCAACGTGGACCTCTGGAGACAGAGAGGGAAATTGCTATACAAGCTTGGCCACAAAGAAGAAGCAAAGGAGATACTTGCCAATGCCGCTGAACTTTGCGTACAGGAAGACAACATCGCTGATGCACTGAAAACCTATGAACTCCTGCTTGAGCTTGAACCTGATAATGAGGAAGCCAAAAAAGCAAGGGAAGAGATCGCATCCATTGCATGAGTAAAAAATGAGTATTGATACATTTATAACAGATGTAACCTTAACGGCGTGAAGACTAAGATCAGGAAGAGTAGTATGATAGAATTATTCAACCCAATTGTGGTTTTATTAGTGCTCGCAGGTCTTTATATGGCCTGGAACATAGGGGCCAATGACCTTGCTAATGCTATGGGAACATCGGTTGGAAGCGGAGCGCTCTCACTCAAACAGGTAATTATAGTAGCTGGTGTCTTTGAGTTTGTCGGAGCTGTTTTCTTCGGAAAGAGGGTCACATCCACCATTGCAAAAGGAATTGTGCCCATTGATGCCATAAAGGCGATCGATCCGAACCTTGTGGCGATCGGGATGCTTGCAGCAATTCTTGCAGCAGGATTCTGGATCACATTTGCTACATTTTATAATCTGCCGGTATCGACAACACATTCTATCGTAGGAGCTGTCCTTGGATTTGGAATTGTTGCAGTATACCAGGACATTATTTTACTCTCAGACATCAACTGGGCAGTGCTGATGAAAATCGTAGGCAGCTGGCTGGTATCTCCTGTTCTGGGAGCTGTATTGGCATATCTGATATTCTCAGTTATCCGAGTACTACTACTGCAAAAAGCGGAGAACCCGTACCACATCGAGAAGAAGTTCGTATTTCTGCAGGTCGGAACCGCCTGTTTCATTGCGTTCGCACATGGTTCTAACGATGTTGCAAATGCTGTTGGACCACTCTATGCAGGTCTTAATGCACTTAACTTAGCAGAAGCAGCGGTGCCTATATGGGTACTTATTGTTGGTGCTATAGGAATGGTGATCGGACTTGCAACATGGGGATACCGTGTGATCGAGACCATTGGTACAAAGATAACCGAACTTACCCCTACAAGGGGATTCTCAGCAGAATTTGCAACTGCATCCGTTGTCGTTCTTCACAGCTATAGTTCCCTGCCCATCTCCACCACCCACACCCTTGTGGGCTCAGTAATTGGTGTCGGACTCGCAGGAGGTCTTGCTGCTGTTGATCTTAGTGTTATAGGAAAGATCGTTATGTCATGGATCATCACAGTGCCTGTTGCAGCACTTACATCGGCACTTGTCTTCGTGGCATTATTGGGGGTTGGATTATGAAGAAAATGGAATACATACGTTCTGTACTTGACGTGTTCGCAAGATCACCATTCAAACCACTCTACCTGCATGCATCCAAGGGAGTGGAAACCGTAAGGATACTGGACCAGGCAGTCAATGCATACTGTAGTAACATGCCACTTGTGGAAGAGCTAAGCCATCAGATAGACGGTATCGAACATGAGGCAGACATCATTAAGCAGACCATCAGGGGACAGCTATCATCTTCCATTATGCTGCCTGTAAAAGCAGAAGATCTGCTCAATTTCCTTAAGCCGCAGGACTCCATTGCAGATGTGGCACAGGAAGCTGCATTTATATTGACATTGAGACCCTGCGATATGCCGGCCCCAATTAAAACAAAACTCTGTGAGCTATCAGCACTTACACTTGAGACAGTCGAAGCATACGAGAAGCTGGTGGATTCATTAAGCGAGCTCCTGGAGACGTCCTTCAGTAAACGTGAGGTGGAAGAATCCCTGATACTGGTACCTACTATTGAAGAAATGGAGCACAGAGTAGACCTCATCGAGAAAGATCTCCTCAAAGAGATATACTCACATGAAGAAGAGCTGGGTGCTGTGGGAGTGTTCCACCTTGTAGAACTTGTGCGTACTATTGCAGATATCGCAGACAAGGCAGAGCATGCAGCCGACAGGCTAAGGACAATGATACTCAGACGGTAATCAGTGAAGATTACCGTCCTCGTTCAGTACTTTCAATAATTCAATGACAGAATAAGCAGCTCGGGTAACACCCATGCTGCGCTTGTCAGTATCCGTTCCTGCAATGTACAGGTTCTTAACAGGGGAGCGGATATCAGCAAATTTACCATCAATTGTCACTGCTGCCTTTTCGGGCACAAGTAACTGATCGTGGTTCATTTCCACGCGGTCCTGTATAGAAGGGATCGCACTGTAGATGGTCTCATAAGCATTTTTTATTCCTTTTTTTATGTCCTCTTTCTCATCAAGGAAGAAAGCAAAACCAACAAGTTGTTTGTCCTTTGGAGCAAGAGATGCATCATAATTACTGATTGGCATGGCCCAATACGGGGTGTCCTTGAACCAGATCTCTGAGCCCATGTAATTGAACTCATCCATGACCCTGTCAAGACCCAGCCATACAGTAAGGCTTTTGCTATGAACGATGCCATCCAGAAGTTCCAGATATGATGAAGGCAGATCCTCCATAAGGGATGGTAAAGATGATGCAAAGCCTGTGTATATCACAAGATCGCTCTCATAGATCGTATCCGCTTCAACACCATATGCTTTCCCTTCCTTTGTAAGTATGCGCTCCACCTTGCACCCCGTCTTGATCTCCACAGATGAAGGAAGCGAATAAAGGATCGCATTAAGCAGTGCCTTTAGCCCTTTACGAGGATAGCCCTGGGATACATGGACCTTGTTGGTCGCAAGCCTCCCAAGACTGGAAACATTGTTGATCCTTGAATGAAGGGATGTGTGCAAATTCGAAGGCAGGACGGACTGGAGAATTGACTCCGGGCGTGGTACTTTCTCTTCTTTTATGAATTCCTCGAATTGCTCCTGTGTTACACTATCCCTGACAAAACTGCTGCCTGCAAGTACTCTCTGAGCAGAGGTCTCACTCATGGAGCGACCTGAAAGGAAATAGGAGATCGCATCTGCAAACTCATAGGTCTCCTTTGAGAGATTTGCCGGAAGGGAGTCAGAAACAGACTGTCTTGAGAGATCGACACCGAACGAGGAAAGAGTAAGGGCCTTTGTGATGGACTGAGTGATAGCAAGGCGATCAAGCCTTGGGAACACATCAAAGGTCACGAAGTCACGGATAGTGGATGGAACCTTAAGGAAACGGTCCTCTGTCCTCACATAATAGTGACCATAGTTCTCAAAGACCGGCTGGTAATCAAAATAATTATCCATCAGGCGCCTGAGCGGCCCCTCTACAAGATGAGTGATAGCATGAGGACCGGTGTCCACCTGATAACCATCTACCGTATAGCTGTTGCAGTTTCCCCCCACATCATGCATCTTTTCAAGCACGAGCACTTTCTTGCCATGCTTGGATAATGTAAGTGCGGTCAGCAGCCCGCTTGCGCCGGCTCCGACCACGATGACATCATATTTTACCATTTACCCCTCAGAAGATCTCAGGGACAAGGCGACGTGCAACCTCTTCATATGCTTTTGAAAGGTCACCCTTGTCAAACCTGAATATATCCTTATCCATGGACGCTCCGGTCTCGACATCCCAGAACCTGCAGGTGTCACATGAGATCTCGTCTGCAAGTACGATCTCTCCATCCACCCTTCCGAACTCCAGTTTGAAGTCAGGAAGCAGGAAACCTTTGCTTTCGAAGTAACTCTTAAGGATGTCGTTGATCTTGAATGCCATACTGCGTATGTAGTCGATCTCTTCGCGGGTTGCAATGCCCATTGCGACAGCAATATCATCGTTGATCATCGGATCGGCATACTCGTCACTCTTGTAATCAAATACCAGCACCGGTTCCTTGAAAACAGTACCCTCTTCTATTGGATACTTGCGTGTGATAGAACCTGCTGCAATGTTCCTTGGAATTACTTCTATGAGAACGATCTCCACTTTCTTCACGAGCATCTCTGTGTCGGATACCATGCCAAGATAGTGAGTCTTGATACCTTCTTCCTCAAGCATCTCGAAGATCTTCCTTGAGATCTGGGCGTTGTAATAGCCTTTCTTTGCTGCCTCGCTCTTCTTCTTTCCGTCAAAAGCGGTGAGACTGTCTCTGAACTCTGAAATAAGCTCAGAGGGGTTGTCAGTCTTGTAGATGGTCTTAGCTTTGCCTGAGTAAAGTTCTTCCGTTTTCATGAAATTCATCTCCGGATTTTAACTACTATATAGGAATGCTGAATATAAATACGTGTGCCATGTGTAATTTTTAGGACAGAAACGCAACAAACATAAGAAAAATGATACATAATGTTATTACCTTTTATGCCAATTACGCGATTAGGTGAAAAAATGGAACAGGAACTTATGAGAATAGGGGTGTCACTTCCAGACAACCTTCTGACCAAATTTGACTCGATCATTGAACGCAGAGGATATTCATCCCGCTCCGAGGGGATCAGAGATGCCATTCGGAACTACATAAACCAGTACGAATGGATGAGCGACATAAGGGGACGCCGTGTTGGCACCATCACAGTGATATATGACCATACAAAAAGAGGACTTTCCAATGCTATTGCAGATATCCAGCACGATTATTCAGAACTTATAAAATCCTCCGTACACATCCACCTTGACCATGACAATTGCCTTGAAGTAATAATATTTGATGGGGAAGGGGAGCATGTAAAGGATATGGATGAGAGGCTCATGGCGCTTAAAGGTGTCAAATACGTTAAGCTCAATACAGCACCACCGGCAGAAAAGATCTGAAGCTCTTTTCACTTTTTTCTTTTATAATTCATAAACTAATGACCTGAGTCAAAGTTCTCAAAAATAGAGGGGATGAAGGGGGACTGGATATGTCCCCCGATTCGGTCATATAAATGACGAAACAAAGAACGTTTTTCTCGTACGATAATACCACTGTACAACGCAATAGCATTGATCGTACGCTAGCCCCCACTACATAGCAATAGTATATTAGCGTGTCGAATGTTTTTTGTATGTGACTATTATGATAATTATGACATCTAACCGATTTTAATAAAATGAAGAAAATAGATGAAACAACATGAAACAAAGAATAGGGGATAGGTGGAACACCCCCATAGTCCCACCGTTCGCACATTCTGCTCCTCCCATGCCACCAAAGTCGTACCACCACAACCTTTTTTTTAAGAAACACAGATTTTATCGCGAAATTGAAGCATCTTTTATAATATATAATAATAAAATAATAGCATATGGACATTGCGAATGAATTTTTAATGTACTCATTTTTATCATGATTATACACCATAAGAGACCACACATCCCAAATAATTATAAATGAAGCACCCGTTGTACATATTATGCAAAGGATCCTCATAACAGGAGGCCTGGGACAGGTCGGAAGCTACCTTGTTGATCGATTCCATGAAGACAATGAAGTTGTTGTAGTGGACAATCATTCATCCACCACACGGGAAGATGTGCCTGAAAATGTGGAAGTGGTAAAGATCGACATCCAGGACGATGTTTCGGATCTTGTGAAGAATTCCGACATACTTATACACACCGCTGCTCAGATCAGCGTTGCAAGGTCTATGGAGGAACCTTTTTTCGATGCACAGAACAATGTAATAGGCACACTTAACCTGCTCGAGGCGTCAAGGGATGCAGATCTTGAGAGGTTCGTATATTTCAGTTCAGCTGCAGTATATGGAAACCCTGTAGAAGTGCCGATCAGCGAGGAGCACCCGCAAGACCCTCTTTCACCATATGGTGCCAGCAAGCTCTCAGGTGAAAAATATTGCCTCATGTACAACAGGGCATACGGGTTACCCACTACATGCATACGACCATTCAACATATACAGCCCCCGGCAGGACCCTTCAAATCCCTATTCTGGAGTCATCTCAAAGTTCATGGAGAGAGTAAGAAACAGTCAGAACCCGATGGCTTTTGGCGATGGGAAGCAGACAAGGGACTTTATCTCAGTGCATGATATTGTCAACATGGTGGAACTTGTCATTGACAAAGAAGAGGCTGTTGGGGAAGTGTTCAACGCAGCGACCGGCAAGAGTACCACGATCAATGAGCTTGCGAGCATCATTATAGAACTCTTTAAAAAAGATGTTGAGGTCGAGCACAAAGAACCACTGGCAGGAGACATCCGCCACAGTGTTGCAGATATTTCAAAGGCACAGGAACTTGGTTTTGTACCGAAGGTGGACCTTAAGCAGGGGCTTGAAGAGTTCCTTAAGATTTAATCAGAGACTGAACACGGGGAAACGTATCAAGGTCTTTTTTAGTTTCATATTGCTGGCATACCAATACCCATAAACGGATGTATTGGAATGCAAAAGCATGGCATAGAACCAGATATTATTTATGCCTTGGACAGAATAAAATAGTAAAACAATTAAGGATGAGACCAATGGAAGAACTACAGATCAAAGTAGAAAAAGCACATCCGATCGATTTCGGGCGTGGAATCATAAGGCTTGATCCGAGCACTTTACTCAGCTTGCAGCTTTCGCCAGGGGATATCGTTAAGATAGAAGGCAAGAAAACAACGGCTGCAAAAGTCTGGCGTGCAGACAGACAGGACTGGGGACAGGGAATTGGTCGCATTGACGGGTTCACCCGGCAGAATGCCGGCGTTGGAATAGGGGAAAGGGCCTTTATCAAAAGGGCAGAAGTCACCCCTGCGGAGAAGGTAGTACTTGCACCTCCCGAAGGAATTACAATGGAATTCGGGACAAACATCCAGGCCATTATCAAACATAATATCCTGAAACAACCCTTTGTTGCAGGTGATGTCATTCCAATCACAAGTTCGATGACACAGCCAACACCGGGTAACCAGGCAATTCCTCTTGTTGCTATTGAGACAACGCCTGAAGAGGGAATACTTATCATTACTGAAAATACGGAGATCGAACTGCGCCAGAAACCTGCAAAGGGTTATGAAGACGCTGCCCGCGGTATCGCCTATGAGGATATTGGCGGACTTGGTGATGAGATACAGAGGGTACGCGAGATGATCGAGCTGCCCCTCAAGCATCATGAAATATTCCAGCGTCTTAATATCGAGCCTCCAAAAGGAGTAATACTGTACGGCCCGCCGGGTACCGGAAAGACGCTTATTGCGAAAGCTGTTGCAGGCGAATCAAGGGCAAATTTCCTCTACATTGCGGGACCGGAGATCATGGGAAGGTTCTACGGAGAAAGTGAGGAACGCCTGAGAAAGATATTCGAAGAAGCTGCAGAGAATGCACCTTCTATTATATTCATAGATGAGATCGACTCCATCGCACCAAAACGTGAGAACGTAACCGGGGAAGTGGAGCGCAGGGTGGTTGCCCAGCTGCTCACACTTATGGACGGTATGGAAGAGAGGGGACAGATCGTAGTTATCGGTGCCACCAACCGTGTGGATTCCATTGATCCTGCTTTGCGACGCCCTGGAAGGTTCGACAGGGAGATCGAGATCGGTGTTCCTGACAGCGATGACCGTCTGGAGATCTTGCAGATCCACACCCGTGGAATGCCTCTTTCAGAGGATGTTGACCTTGAGTACCTGGCCGACCACACCCAGGGATTCGTGGGTGCAGACCTTCTTTCACTTGTACAGGAAGCTTCCATGAGATCCTTAAGAAGGATCATACCGGAGATCAACCTGGACGAGGAAGAGATACCCGATGAGGTCCTGGAGAAACTTATAGTCACCACAGAGGACATGGAGGATGCACTTACAGAGGTCGAACCATCTGCAATGAGAGAAGTGCTGGTAGAGATCCCATCCATTAAATGGGATGATGTCGGAGGTCTTGATGAGGCAAAGCAGGAGATCGTGGAGGCTGTGGAATGGCCTCTCAAGCGTCCTGACAGGATAATGGAGATGGGCATCAAGGCACCAAAGGGAATACTCCTTTATGGCCCGCCGGGAACCGGAAAGACGCTTATTGCACAGGCCGTTGCCAACGAGTCCAATGCGAACTTCATCAGTATCAAGGGACCACAGATGATCTCCAAGTTCGTGGGAGAGTCCGAAAAGGCGATCCGTGAGACATTCAAAAAGGCAAGGCAGGTCTCACCATGCATCATATTCTTCGATGAGATAGACTCCATTGCAACCACCCGTATGGCAGACAGCGAGACCGGAAGGGCTTCACAGCAGGTCGTGAACCAACTGTTGACCGAACTGGACGGACTGGAAGCACTGAAAGAGGTAGTGGTAATTGCAGCCACTAACAGGCCGGACATGATAGACCCTGCACTTATGCGCTCAGGAAGGTTCGACAGGCTCGTCCTTGTGGGCAACTCCACAATGGAAGGAAGGGAGAACATATTCAACATACACACACGTAATATACCACTGGACAGCGAGGTCAGCATAACAGAGCTTGCCGCAATGACCGAAGGATATGTGGGAGCTGATATCGAGGCCGTATGCAGGGAAGCTGTGATGCTTGCACTGCGTGAGAACTTCGAAACGGAGTCTGTGAAAAAGAGTCATTTCCTTTCAGCAATGGGCAAGGTCAAACCTACTATCACCGAGGATATGGCTGAATTCTACGGCAAGATGCAGGAAAAGCTAAAGGGAAGCACCCATAAACAAGAAACAAGTTCTTATATGGGATATATGTAAATAATCTGTTAATTACTTAGGGAGACGAAAGATGGCAAAAGTGTTTGCAAAGAACCTGTCCAACAAACAGGTAATGGCTACTGACGGAACCGAGCTTGGCATATTGAACAACATCGTAATGGATGGAAAGACCGGAGAACTGGAAGACCTTATCGTTAAGCCTGATATCGGTCTTGACACTTCCAAGTACCAGAAGGACGGTCAGTACATTATTGTACCTTTTGAGTCCGTTAGCGCGATAAAGGACTATATCGTAGTGGACAAGGTCCTGGCAAAGGGACTCCCATACGATCGTCAGTAAGGTCCTTTACTTTTTTCTTTTATTCAAGCAGGCCATTGGAAAGAGCATATTCGATCGCCTCCAGCGTACCCTCACCAAATGAGGCTTTCGTTATCATGGATGCGGCCTGCCTGGCCTCATCATCAGCATTGCCAACAGCTATGCCAAGGCCTGCCTCACGCATCATCTCAGCATCGTTGCAGGAATCCCCTATTGCCAGGAAATCAGAGGCTTGAATACCCATCAGTTCGGCCACTGTGTGAAGCCCTGTACCCTTGTTCATATTACTGTTCTTGATATGAACGGCATAGCCGGTATCGATTATCTCCACACCCATGCCGTTGTCCTCAACGATCTCGCGAAGCTGTGAGACATCCATGCCCCTGCGCAGTACGACCTCGGTCTTGCGATATGTGGCATCGAGCTTTACAAGATCAAAATACCGAGAGAGCAGTTCATACGCCTCTTCACATTCTTCCATGCCATCGGCTATGATGGAGGAACTATCAAAACCGGTGGATACAACACCACCGTTCTCTGCAATGACCATACCGCTGATGCCGATGAGCCGGGCTACAGCGTGGACGTAACAAAGAGGATTACCTGTGGACAGGATGACAGGAACCCTGAGCTCACGGAATTTCTTTGCGACCCGAAGGTCCAGTGTCCTGTCGTGATTGGTTATAGTTCCGTCAATATCAACTACAAGGGCTTTGAAGACCATGTATTCAAATATGACGGAAGGTATCTTAAACTTATTCTTGAGGGTTGTCTTAAGATGAGATTAAATTCAACTTAAGTTCCAGCTTCAATATCAGTTCATCTCAAGCATCACCAAGTCCATCCGTGGTGATGGACATGATGGCCTCCCCGTCCGGAAGGTTGGGTGAGTCCACCAGTTTGACGATCCTCTTGTCTCCCTTGGACTTCCTGATGTACAGCCTGAAGGTGGCTGTGTGGCCCAGGATGTGACCGCCGATAGGTTTGGTGGGGTCCCCAAAGAATGCATCCGGCTTGGACATGACCTGGTTGGTAACAACCACGCAGGAGTTGAACAGGTCACCAAAGCGCTGAATGCCATGAAGGTGCTTGTTAAGCTTCTGCTGCCTGTCGGCAAGCGTACCCCTGCCGATATACTCCGCCCTGAAGTGGGCCGTGAGAGAGTCCACGATCAACAGGCGCACAGGCATCTCGGAATCCTTAAGCTCATTTGCAAGCTCAGAAGCTGAGTCCACAAGAAGTATCTGGTGATTGGAATTGTAAGCACGTGCCACGTGGATGTTCTTAAGGAACTCCTCAGGATCATACTCCACGCCGTGTTTCTCGGAAAGCCCATTGACCATCTGTGTAATTCTCTCAGGCCTGAAGGTGTTCTCGGTATCGATGATCACAACAGAACCACCCAAACCACCCTGCTCAGGAGGCAGCTGGACGTTAACAGCCAGCTGATGGGCGACCTGAGTCTTACCACAGCCGAACTCGCCGTACATCTCTGTGATGGACTGGCTCTCAATGCCACCGCCCATCATTTCGTCGAACTCCTCACACCCGGTGGTGAGCTTGCCCACGAGTTTCCTGCGCTCAAGCACAAGGTCCCCGGTTTCAAAGCCCCCGATATCCGCAGCCTGTCTGGCAGCGTTGATGATCTTGGCCGCAGTGGACTCCCCGATCTCAGCACTGTTGGCAAGTTCTGCAGGGGATGCCACAGCGATGGCCTCCACTGTAGTAAAACCGGCGTCCTTAAGTTTCTGCGCCGTAGCCGGCCCCACATTATCAAGATCTTCCAATAAAACTTCACTCATTTTGATAGCTCCTTATGGTGCACAGTTTTTCTCGTAGCGTGCACATTCGTTCTTCTTTATCTCCTCGGAGTATTTAAGGATGAGCTAAGCGGTGTGAAAGTATTCAGGGGGGAGCAACGTCTTAATTCTAATTTTAACAAAATAAGTGATCATTAGTAATCAGCAATCAGTGATCAAAGCTCGATTAACAAACAGGCACACCTTTTGCAGATACCGCAGGCACGACCTGAAAAGAGGACCGGACATTAACATAAAGAATATCTGCAAACGGGAGGATCAAAAAATGATGAGAAGGGTTTGTAGATCCTTGCTGATGACAATTCTTCAAGTGGATATAATAAAGACATATTAACAACTGGTCAACGTTTTTTCAGGAATGTGCCGCCTGCGGCGGGATGATTTTACTGGTTATTAGAACGTGTATTTGTTCTATCCTGTACCTGTTATTTGAGATCCAACCGACAAAACCAGCATAAACAACACCTGACACAAACACTTATGTTACACAAACCCCTTTTCAGACAACAATGGGCAGAACAGCGGTAGGAGGAACCTTCGAGCAACTCCACGACGGACACAGGAAACTGATAAGAAAAGCCTTCGAGACAGCCGGAGACGACATTCTGGACATCGGCCTGACATCAAACGGCATGGCCGGAGAAAAGAACCGCGACATCCCCGACTACCCCACCCGCGAGAAGAAGCTCACCGATTTCATTAAAGAACTCGGCATCCCGGAAGAACGCTATCATATCCGGATGCTCACCACCCCCTACGGAACCACCCTGGAAGACGACTACGATGCGATAGTGGTCTCACCCGAAACCTACCCCGTAGCCCTGAAGATCAACGAACTGAGAAAGAAATCCGGCAAGCCCGAGATCAAGATCGTCAGAATAGAGTACGTCATGGCCGATGATGATATTCCTATTTCTTCTACAAGAATCGTACATGGGGAGATTGATGTACATGGGCATTTGAAAGGATTACAGCATTAATTTGAATGATACGATTTTAGCATCATAATAATGCATTTCTCTGATTAAGGTCAGGAAAATGGACTTAAAATAGTGCTCTAAAAAGTTGCAACGTACTATGCACATACATCCAAAAAACCAATTGGCTTAAATAAGTGTACCCCTAAAACAATTAGGTACTTAACAAATTAACTTTAAATTAAGCAAAACGATGACGGATGAATAGTGATTTTTTTATCAGTATTGCAACTGCATCCCATCTCACCTCCTACTTTAGATTAGTATATCAACAAATAATTACAATCTGATGCATTTCCATTCCAGCTTCCGAAAAGATTCACTCACGTTAAGTAACATGAACAACATATTTTAAACTGGTAATGACAATGATATCAAACAGAGATCAAGTAACTTATGGGGAAGTAGCTGGATATTACCATAGTAATAAAATTTTGTTTGGTATTAAATATCTTAAAAATTGGTTTTTAGAACAACTTGCATCAAGTTGTCCCGTCCCCTCTTGGAGATCGAAATTGCATAGAATGCGGGGCGTAAATATTGCAAATAATGTATACGTCGGCTATAATGTGGTTTTTGATAGACTTCATCCCGAATTAATTACAATAGAGGAATATGCTGAAATTGGTGATCGGAGTATATTATCTGCCCACTCAAGAGGGAGTTTAACTACAAGAAATGCGTATCCAAGAACAACGGCACCCATAAAAATCGGACGCGGTGTTTGTATTAATCCAGGATGTATAATCACTCAGGGAGTTACAATTGGAGATAATTCCATAATAGGAACCGGATCTGTAGTTAGTCGTGATATTTCTCCAAATTCTGTTGCATTGGGTTTTCCGGTTCGAGTTATCAAAAAATTGAATATCGAAGAAGATTCAAAGTAATAAAGTGCCATAATATTATCGCCTACCAATGATTTTTTTTCACATATATGGAGTTTAGTGTAATAAATTGAGGCACCCAGCATCTCAAATCTATCAAACCCAAGTATGACTGTTACAATTGGATTACAAGCTAAGACTTTATCATATGTAAATAATTACGTATAATAAAATAAAAAGAAGATGTGTGGCAAAATCTCAGCTTTTGATGCAGATATTATAAAAGAAGAAAAAAGAGATGCATGTTATGCATCTCACTGTGGAATTATTTCACCGAAGTAATGTGCTACAATGGTAAGATCCTGAATGTTCACTACACCATCATTATTCACATCCCAGCTTGGATGCGGCTTGTCATTGCCAAGGTTCTGAGATACTATAGTAACATCCAGAATGTTCACCACACCATCCTTATTCACATCCCAGGGAGGGAGGATTTTGATGATAGTGACGACGTTTTGGGAAGTTACTTGAGCATTTCCATCGCTAACAATAGCTTCGATAGTATAAGTTCCAGATTTAACACCATCAGTATTCCATACATAACTGGAAGTTGTGCCGACAGTAGCACCGTTAATCTTCAGGAGATAGGACAATTCATCCCCATCTGCATCGGAAGCGGTTACTTCGATGTTGATAACATCCCCATCCTCAAAAACTGCATCATTAGCAGGAGAGAATGACGTAATAACCGGAAGATTATTGACCAGAGGATCATTGTTTACCGCATTAACATTAATCGTCACGGATTCTGAATCAGTGAGGTCACCATCACTAACTTCAAAGACAAGACCATAGCTACCTACCTGATACTCGGAAGGGGTCCAGCTGAATTCACCTGTGATAGCATCAAATGATGCACCATCCGGAAGACCGCTTACTGAGTAGGCGAGAGAGTCAGCTTCAGCATCTGAGGCACTGACAATAAAGCTTAGAGTGCTTCCTTCATTCACAGAAATGTCATTAATGGAGTTCATAACAGGTGCTGTGTTGCTTGCAGCTGCAATGATTGCATTACCCCAGAAATCAGGGACAGCGTAGGAGGTGGTCAGATCGCACCAATTAAGGAGATATACAGCATCGGTATTATCCTGGTCATTTACTGCAAGGAACAGACCAATAACATCGATGGAAGGTTTTCCACCGACGTCACTCCATGGAATTGCAACCTCGATGATGTAGCCAGTATCCGTAATGGCATCGTTCTTGGTACCCTGCAAATTCACACTGGAGAGAATATTGCTTGAGTAACTGTAATCCTTTCCACCACCAGTACCCACATCATCCAAAACGACACCATTCAGGTTTATGATGAATTGATAATCATCTGCCTGCATTGAAGTCCCAGCGTTGTGCAAAGTGTCAAGATAGATCTCAACACTATCATCTAAATGAAGACCATCCATCTCAGCCAGACCATCTGACTGGAGGTTGGTATCTGTCACATCATATACAACGTAAAGATATGAGTCATCATACATTGCTTTCACTGTTGCAGTATTGTCTTCTTCAGAACTTCTGCCGGAATCGCCTTGTATTGTAACTCCAGAGATATATTGCCAGTCAGTCAGATCACCATCAATCGTAGCTGTACCACGCACGACATCCATTTTTATGTTGCTGGTGTCCAATGGAAGTTCTTCCACTGTTACAAGAACAGTGTCCGAGTCAATCTCACCATCACCATCTGTCACCGTCAATGTTGCCGTATATACCCCAGCTAAACTATATGAGTGCTGTACAACAGCACCAGTAGCATCCTGCTGGAGACCATCAGAAGAATCGAAGTCCCATACGTAAGATGCAATGCCAACATCGTCTGTTGATGCAGAACCGTCAAGGGTAACGATCTCACCAGAGGTAATCACTTGGTCAATACCTGCATTGGAAAGAGGAGCATTAGAAGTGATTGGGCCTTCAGGAGAAGTGATTGGGTCTTCAGGAGAAGTGATTGGACCTACAGGAGAAGTGATTGAGCCTTCTTCAATAACGACATTTGGATAGCCACCATTATACACTTCCACCGGTGCATCAATGGCATTGTGTGAAATGAGAATTTGTTTTGCTGTAGGACTGCCATCTAAATTCTCAAGTGAGACTCCTTTTGACCCACTTACAAGTTCATTAGATGAAATAGTATAGGTTCCTTCTGCATCCCACACACGTATGCCGTAACTTGAAGAAGAGATATGGTTATTAGCTATTCTTACATTATCACTTTTTCCAAGTTCAACATAGCCATTCAAGTCATTGTTCGCCAGATAAATATCAGTACAATATACTAATTTTATTAAGCTACTCACACTTCCTTCAAAGATATTGTTGGTAATCACCATTTTTTCTCCGGCAGAAGATAGATATATGCTTAATCCTGAATAATTCACAAACCTGTTATTATCAATTACAGTGTCAAATCGAGGTCTGATATAACCTCCATTATCAAACGTATTGCCCCTAATAACAGAACTAGCACCGGAATCAATCGCAACAGTATTTCTCTGGAAATAGTTATTCTCAAAAAGGTGAGTACCAGTACCAAGCGTGTGGACTCCAAAGAGACAATCCGTAATAGTATTGTCCCTTACGATACTATCACTGTTAGAAAATTCTAAACCCTTTCCACAATTAGTGATCTCGTTACCAATAACCGTGACAACGGCTCTTGTGGTAGCGTGTGTATTTACGGCTTCCTGAGTGGCATCTCTAAAAATATTGTTAATCACATCAACGTTCCTAACCATACCATATGAGGCTGAACCACTTGTGCCAGCACCTGCAGCAATGTAATGCCTTCCATTTTCCAGGAATGAATTGTTCCTTATCATGATATTATCGCATGCATTTACAAGATTAACACTATACCCCATACCAGTTTTGAAGTTATTTTTGAAGACATTGTCCTCTACAACAGCATCTAAGCAATCCCACAGCCTTATAGCCTGTGTTCCAAAATTTGATACTTCACAATCTGATATGTGAAAATTTCTTGTGGCATATAAGCTGATACCAACTGAATTCGTCTCAATACCATAGCCTACAAAATCAATATTTTCAATATTGATGTTTTCAAGCATTGAGATCTTCCTTATCATGGCATTGTTTGCTGTTGCATAACCATCGTACAAGGGCCTATCAATAGTGATAGTATTACCATCAATTGAAATTATTTTTATAATTTCTCCATTTTTATAATATTGGTCCTGATGTACGGAGAGAACATCATCTGAGATTTTAATATAGTCTCCAACATTGAGACCTGTTGTGCTTGATAATTTAATGATTGTATCCGCCGAAGCTACGTTACTTGATAATGTCGATGTCAGTGAAGAATATCCACCTGTTGAGACAGTGAATGCAAGACCATTGAAGCAGTCAAACACAACTCCTTCCTCTCCAATCAATGAAAGATTAGATTTTAAAAGAAGGGTACGATCTATATCGTAAACACCCTTTTTAAAGAGTATAATTCCGCCATTATTTAGTTCTTTGATCGCTGCCTCGATTGCATCGGCGTCATCTGTACCACTATAAATAACCGTTCCATAAGCATTTGAAACAGTTACAATTTCATTGGTTTTAGATATCTGAATATCAAATGAACCAGCTTCTGCAGTAGCAATCCCTATACTTAATATCATTAATGTAAATAGTACTACACTAATCATTCTTTTACGCAATAGCATTTTTGAATCCCCTCTATGGGCACATAGTTTTGTCATATCATACTTGAATTAATCATACGAATGATAGCGTTTTCTTTATTTTCCGAATAATTAATCGTATATTTTTTTATTTATATGTCCACGTATATAAAATCCATGAACATGAAAATGACAACATTAGGTCATTGAATTTGGTCATAGTTTACCCCCATTGTAAATAAAGGATTCGATTAATATCCATTGATTTTATAAAAATATAAAATAATACATTTAATTCGGATTTACTCAGATATTCAATCCAAGTTCACATCATTCGACCCTTATTTAATGAAAATACCATATCTTCAAGCCAATTTTTACATTAGTACGACTATATTCGATAAGAGGTTGAAAATGAATTATTGTGAGATACAGAAAAAGGTTTTAATAAATATCATTAATGATGCTGATTAAGGATTTAGGATACAATCGATTACAAAATTGGATACTAAAACAGCGAAAGCTTACAGATTCAAACTTGGACTTCACCATCTGTGGGAAATCAAAAATGTAGAAGTAGCAAGGAAGTATTTCGATAAATGGCATTATTGGAGAATACATAGCAACATCAAGGAAATTACCACATTAGCTAAGATGATAAAAATGAATTCTCATGGGATAATTGAATCAATTAAACAATATCCATAATGGTGTTGTTGAAGGATTGAACAACAAGAACAAGAATGCTTTTAAGAGATCATATGGATTAAAGACTGAGAAGTGTAGGACTACAATGATATTTCTTGATGGCAGGTAAACTGAGTTTACCCACACGATCTTAAAGAGAGCTAAAAAATCTAACAACAAAAAGCAATTAAATTTTCATATAAAGCAGATCAGTTAAATCCTATAACACTATTTGAATCATATATTTTGTTATATTTTGGAAGCTCATTCCATAAAGTAGTATCCTGATAATAATACTCTAAATCATTTCCCCATGACGGCATTAATATAAAGTCATCACCCGATAAAGAATATAATCTCAAAGGCCTTTTTTCCAATTCCAGTTTTCTAATTAAAAATACATCATCAGAATCATTCCTTAAAATGTTCATACTTTTATTGTCCACCTCCAAAATATGAGCTTTATCTTCATATTTGGAAAAGGAAAGATAACGAGTGGTCACATAGTCAGACATCACATATCCTTCAGTAACGGAAGCAATGTATACAAAAGAGGTCTCTTCTTCATCTGTTAAATAGAATGTATAAAATGGCCTTTTGACTAAAGGATTATCTGAAGCTACAAAGTCATTAGATACTGACAAAAATGCCATCGATATAAAAAGGATTAACAGAATAACCTTCCCATATTTTTTTGACTTGTTAAATATTTCATAAAAACCTATTGCACCAGTTAATCCAATAAACAAAAAGCTATATTGTCCAAATCTTGCAAAATTAAGATTGTCGGCAAGCCTGTTGAAAAGCAAACTTGGACCAGGAAAACTAACTGATACCGACAAGAGGCCTAAGAAACAGAAAACTTTTCCTAAAGTACAGATCCTCTTTGATTGGAGAGTTGCAAAAAATCCAATTATTACAAAAAGTAATAGTGGCGTATATTGGAGATAGTTAAATAATTCACTTAACGGAGTAAAAAATACAGATGCTGTTGAAATTCCTGTTGGGGCTGGCCTTACAATGTTCCCTATTAATGCCTCAAATAAACCCTGTGCATAATACATCCAATAAAATAATGTCATTCCAAAATACAAAATTATAAAGTTATATGAAAAAGGTAGTTTATCATTTTCCTGGGTATATATTCTGGAAAGAGTATAGATACCTAACAATATAAGGAATACATATGGTACTGAAGCAGTATGATATATAATAAACGAGAAAGTTAAGATGATAGCTATTAATTTCTTTTTTGAATCATTAGAATACAGCAAGACGAATATTAGAACAATCTCTAAGAAAGATGAAACACTTCTTGGAATTGATGTCATTCCATAAAGTATGACATCAGGATTAAGTAAGACAAATAATGCTGCTAATAATGCGATTTTTTTATTATCAAAGATCTTTTGGCATATTAGGAACGATATAATGGGTACAAATGAATAGATAATTCCATTAGTGAAGAACATAATCTTCTGAGTCGATAAGGACGTCCCCAGGATATTTTGGACAAATGCACATAAAATATGCCACAAAGGAAATGGTTTATAAACAGCAAATATATCAGTTATATAAGCATTGTCTATTGCATTTTGAATTAACCATGCATGCCCCATTGGATCTGTTCGCCCGATAAAAAAATTATAATTAAGGGTCACCCCCCAAATTAGGTCCAAACTTAAGATGACCATCTGAATTATGATTACAATTCCTTTTTTTTCAGAGATATCAAACAGAACAATTTCCAATAAAATTAAACTGGCCATGACAGAAATAACAAAGTAATACACAAGTGGCCTCACATCAAATGTATAGAATAGAATTATTGAAATAAAAAGACAAATGAAATAAGCACTCAAGAATAAATTAAAAGTTTTCGGATCTAATGAAGTGAAGTTGTTTTCATTTTTACTTTGTTTAACGTAGATAAAAGGAGCTAATATCAAAGGTATAGCAAGATAGGAACCCAAAAGTGAAAGATTACTTTGTCCAAACAATAATGGAATTACCACTCCAGTAACCCCTACAAAAGGCAATATGTAAAGGAATAATCTATGTGTGAACATAAATTTATCATTAAATCTTCCAATCGAGTTTAACATATAATCTAGAGCCCCTACATGAATTAAATTAAAACATTGTCCCCATTACTCAATGATTTCAACCATACATACTTTTAGTATATTTGTATATAAAATGTGCCCTAACTAATGCTGCAAATATCAATCCAATTGAAGTGGCAATTGCAGCTCCCAATATACCAAATTCAGGGATTAGGAGAATATTGAGGAGGATATTAGTCAAACCACATAGTAAAGCTATCCTAAATACCAAAGTCACCTTACCCATTCCTGAAAGAACACTGGTAATAGAATGAATAGGATAATATAGAGAGTAACCAATTAATAGAACCAACAGAGGTTTGTAGGCGAATAAAAAATCTTCTCCAAACAAAAGTCTGATTATGAACTGACCAAACAAAACCAATACAGCAGATATAAGCATGGTAACTAAAAATACTTTCAAAAAACTATTTTTTAGTAGATTGGATAAATTCTCATAATCATTCTTTACATAGTAATTTGCACTTGCAGCATATGTGATCCTATGAACAGACATTGGGATCAGACTTAACCCTTGAACCAGGATTACCGCAACTGCATAATAACCTACTTCCACCTCATTAAGATAATGTCCTATCAGCAAACTATCGATCTCTGTGTTAAGAAGTCCTACAGAGTTTGCAAGAACAATGTAGAATCCAAACCATGATAATTCTTTTAGGGCTTTTCCCAAGATTGTTGATCCAGCTGTAAAATAGGTCCTGACAATAATCAATGATAATAGACCCACTACAATTGTTGGCAAAACAAACCCAATTACAGCACCTTTAACAGCCATGTTCAGTGGTATCACAAAAACAATAGAAACAACCATCACCGAAACATTTTGAATAATGTTTACAAAAGCATATAATTTCATGCTTCTCAAACCATTAAGAGTACCTACAACGGCTTTTTGTAAGGCTATAAAAGGCAAGCAAAGTGCAGTAATTCTCAATAGACCTACAATATCGGGATTGTGGAAAAAACCTATACCAATGGTGTCTGATAAAAGATACAGCAACAATCCCATTAAAGACCCGTATATTAAAGATCCAACGATACCGGATGAAATAAATTTATTTCTTTTTGAGAGGTCCTCGTTGAATTCGGCAACATACTTTGTCAACGCTGAACCAATTCCAAATGCTGCAAACTGCATACCAAACATGTATACAGTAAAAACCAGAGTATACACTCCAAGCCCTGATGGACCCAGTTCTCTGCCAAGTACCATGCGAAGCAAAAGGTGTGCAAAGGAAGCCGTTGCAAGACTAACAAAAGCCCATTGGACATCCATCATGGTCTTGCTTAGTTTTAAACTGAACATAGAATTACCCTAAAACGTATATGATTGTCAACAATAATACCCACATACTCCTTCCTAATTTTAATTATGCAAGAAGGTCCAGAATAATTAACATCATTTATTGAGACAGGCAGCATTTTGACTCTTAAATACCATTCCCCAGTTACTATTGTGCAGCATACTATATATAAGGCCAGTTATGTTCGCACACTTAATATATAGAACAACGAATAAAACGTTTCAGGGCAATCAATGCAAATCTCCACTAATTTCAGAGCTAACACTTATTTCATAATCAACATCATTTGCCTGAAAATAATTTACTTCTATGAGGTGACTTCCTGTGCCGCGGATATGAATTCCAATACCGCAGTTCGTAAAAGAATTGTTTGAAATAACGCTATCACTGTTAGTGAATTCAATGCCTTTACCACAGTTAGAAAATTCATTATCAACAACTCTGAACATGGCCTGTGTAGTTGCGTGTGTGTTAATAGCTTCCTGCGTAGAGTCTTCAAAATTATTATTGATCACATCAACATTTCTACACATGCCGTCGGAGATTCTGGCTCCTGTACCAGCACCAGCAGCAATGTAATGTCGTCCGTTTTCTAAAAACGAATTGTTTATTATTGTAATACCATCACATGCATTCACCAGGTTGACACTGTATCCCATACCTGTTCTGAAGTTATTTTTAAAAACGTTATTTTCTATAGCAACATCCAAACAATCCCAAAGCCTTATGGCCTGGGTTCCAAAGTTTGATATTTCGCAGGAAGAAATCTTAAAGTTTTTAGTAGCATATAAGCTAATACAAATAGAATTTGTCTCAATGCCATAACCAACAAAATCAATATTTTCAAAATTAATGTTTTCAAACATTATGATTTTTCTAATAATTGCATTGTTTGCTGTGGAATAACCATTGTACAAAGGCCTATCTATTGTGAGAGTATTACCATCAATAGCAATTATTTTGACAATTTCTCCGTTTTTATAATACTGCCCCTGATGAATAGAAGGAACATCATCTGCTATTTTTATATAGTCTTCAACATCTATACCTGTTGTACTTGATAATTTAATGCTTGTATCCGCTGAATCTGCATCAATTGACAGTGGCAGTGTTGATGAAGAATATCCAAGGGTTGAAACCGAAAATGCCACACCATTAAAGCAATTAAATACGACTCCCTCATCCCCAATTAATGATAGATTCGATCTTAAAATAACTGTCCTATCTATATCATAAACACCTTTTTGAAAGAATATGACACCGCCATCACTTAGTTCATTAATAGCTGCTTCGATGGCTGCGACATCATCTGTACCATTATAGATGACATTTCCATTCCAATAAGTTGTTGTCACAATATCATTAATTTTAGATATATGAATATCGGCGACAGGATCACTATTAATGGTCTCTTCATTAATAGTGATTATAGCTAGTATTACTAAGAAAAATACCAACATATAAATTACGCTTTTATGTGTGAGCATTTTCAAATTCCTTTATGAACTTATCATATGTTGCATAGTTACCAAATTCCTTTATGAACTTATCATATGTTGCATAGTTACCAAATTACTTTATGAACAATAATCATATATGCTTTTGCCTAAATGTTCACATAGAAATGACAAGAACTAAAAAATGATGAAGTCAGGATCCAGATAAGTTTACTTCTTTTAAGCTTATGAATATAAGTATGATTTCTATATTATAAATTAATATCCATTTTTTTATTTTCGATTTTCAAAAAAAGAGTACTTGTTCTTAAGTAAAAGTAATCAATAAGTAAAAAAATATGGTATGATAATAGCCATACAAAATGGATGTTACAAATAATGAATCAATTGATATAGCATTTGAATTCATAAATGTAAATAATTAGAGTAATTTTCTACAAAACCGACCATGAATGCATTTACATCTATTTTTTCTCTCAACAAATGATTCCTTTTAAATTTCCAATCTTCTTTAAGATTTGGCTTTTGAATTAGCTCAACTGCTTTACCCAAAGCTTCATCAGAATCATTAAAATTTAATAATAATCCATATTTGTCTTCGAGTTCAATTAGATTACCCATTGTCCCAACAAGAGATGAAACATAAATCGAGGGAGTTCCTAGAATTGCACTTTCGACTGCAGTTGTGCCACCATCACCAACACATAGGGTAGCATAATATAGCAGATCATGCAACTTATCAGGAGACACATTAATCTTATACTTTTCAAATTCCAAACCAATATCTTCTTCAGAAGTAATCAGAACACGACCATATTTTTCAAGTTCTTTGACAAATTGACCTTTATTTTGAACACCGTGCTGGCCTACATCGTGAGTTGCATTCCAAGAGACAAATCTGAGGACAATAAATGTATCTCCTTCTCGGAGGTTTAGCTCATTGAGAACTTCTGGGTTGGGACCAAAATTATAAGGGTGCAAATAAGCAAGTTCATGATACCCGTTGTAACGAATTTGCTTACCGCCCAAATTTTTTATAAAGCAAGATGGAGTCAGTACAACATCTAAAAATGGGAAAACTATGGAATCCACTAATGAAGAATGTTCAGTATCATTGAAAGAAATGCATGGTTTCCTGAAAATGCTACTTATATGAGCCGAAATCGGAGAACCCCTGCATATAAATAAATCTGGATTGAACCTCTTGGAAATCAAGTACATTTTCAATTCCGCACCAATAAGGAGAGGAAATTTACGTATAATTCCGCTAGATTTGTTTTTACCTAGAACTTCATAAGTAAAACCATATTTATCTAACAGATCCAAGGTAACCTCTTTATCCATCGTACAAATCTGTACCTTATGACCCTTTTTTTCTAGATCCCAGATCATATTTTTGAAATGATGGACGTGGCCAGGATGACCCATTTCTACAATAATTTTCATAAAATCACCCGAATTTTGAAAAAATGTTGTTACTAAACTGTTCATATAACGACATCGGCATTTTTTTAATTCCTTTTGTTCCAATATTGTAAAGAAAACCACTTCTGTTATCAGTTAAAGATTTTGGATTTTTTGGAAAGTAAGAATAGTAGAGCTTTTTTTCAATTGTCCCCCATCTAGACTTAAAAAACATCAACCCTTCATTTTGATATGAGACCCTCCCCAGATCATAGTATTGATATCCATTATTTGATGCGTCTTGTATAGATTTCCAATTCAATAGATTATAGGGGTTCATGTGTTTATATTCAGGGTGAGATGCAGCATATCCTGCAATGATTGTATCCTTATAATATTCCCTAATTCCACCTGCAATTATTTCATCATTATATTCCACAACATAGAGAGATACATTATTGCCCAAAATATCAAACATATTTTTGAAAAATTTCCACGGATGGCAGGGGACTCCAAGCTCCTTTTTAGTCATAGAGTTTAGCTTGTAGAAATATTTTAGTGCATGAGGATCATCAGTTTGATGAGCAATTAGACCAAGTTTCTCAGATTTTCTAGTTGCCCTTCTAGCATTACTAGATAAATTTTTCCACAAGTTTTCTACATTATCAGAGACATCTAAAACATAAGTTGAATAATAATTTTGCGTCTCAAAAAGAGGAGAACTAACACTATCCCTTATTTCAAAATAATGAGCATTTGTGCTTTCAAAATAATTCATCGCTTCATCAATTAAAGATTTTACAATATTAATTTCACCAAGGATACCACACCTATGAGAAAAAGGAACACAACATAGTCGATTACCAGTCAATTTGCTTTTAACATAGAATAAAGGCAATAATCCAGTGATATTGTCATTTTCATCTTTTGCAAATAGATAATTTGACTCATAATTGAACGTTTTTTCCAAAAATGTTTTCCATTGAGGAGTGTGATATATGGTAGCAGCATTAGAATTATCCAAAAAATATTCCCATTCTTCTTTCCCAACATTCGTTACTATTGTTGTTATTTTCCTACCCCCAGTTAAAACAATTTTCACCGAATTAAATAAGAGATTCGGTGATTGTGAATAAATCCAATGAATAACATTTGAGGTTCATGCGACTAGATATGAGGACATACAGTAGATACTGATTTCATTACATTCATCTTCTTTTGTAGTTAATGGATTAAATCTTTTACATTTTCAACATTACATATAGAATCATACAATTTACCTAATTTTTGAATTAAACTTGTGAGAAGTTTGGATAACTTTCTATTAATTCCAGCATAAATGCAGTTACATCAATTTTATCTTTCAATAATTGCTCTCTTTTCAGTTTCCAATCTTCTTTTAGATTTGGTTTTTGAATAAGATCAACCGCTTTATCCAGAGCTTTATCAGGATCATTATAATTAAATATTAAACCATAATTATTTTCGAGCTCTATAAAATTACCCATTGTACCAACAAGCGATGAAACATAGATCGAAGGAGTGCCAAGAATTGCACTTTCAACTGCCGTTGTTGCCCCATCTCCAACATACAGACTTGCATAATACAACAAATCATGTAACTTCTCAGGTGATGTTTCTATGCGATACTTCTCCAACCCATCATCCAACTCACCTTCTGAAGTAATTAATACTTTACAATATTTTTCAAGCTCCCTTACAAATTTAATTTTGTTATTTATACCATGTTGTCCAACATCATGACTCGCATTCCAGGAGACAAAACGCAAAATTATAAATGGTTGATCTTTGTTCAATCCAAGCTCATCCAAAACTTCTGGATTTGGAGTGAAATAATTGGGATGCAAGTATGCAAGTTCATGATAACCATTATATCGAATTTGTTTCTTTCCAATATTTTTTTTGTAACAGGATGGAGTACAAATTACATCTATAAACGGAAAAGTAATTAAATTTGATAATTTTGCATGCTCCGTATCTGTAAAACCAATTGATTTTGCTTTTGTTATTTTAGAAACATGTGCTCCAAATTCATTGGGGATTCCAATAATAAGATCTACATTATGTTGCCTTTGCATTTTGTATGTTTTCAAATCCCCTTTTACTAACTGAATTACATTTCCAAAGAAATTAGTTCTCTTTTTCTCAGAAACCTCATAACTAAAATTATATTTTCTTAAAAGATCCAGAGTAACTTCTTTATCGATTGCACTTATATATATTTCATGACCACTTTTTTGAGCTTCCCACATGAAATTTTTGAAAAAATGTACATGTGCAGGATGGCCGATTTGAACTAAAATTCTCATATATTAACCCCCATTAATTATTAGTTAGTTCTTTAAAGAGATGCTCCTAAATTTTGAAGAACATTTCATATGTCAACCCGATTATTCAATAAATCTATTATCTGATCAAGATTATCATTCGTCAATCCAGGATGAGTTGGAATTGTTAACGTATTGCTTGTCATTCTATCAGCCCTTGGATAGTCTGTAGAGCCTTCAGCAAATAAAAATGGAAGCGACTCCCTTAATAAATAAGGAGTGATTTCTATCCCCGAATGCTTAAACATGGTTATAATTTTATTTCTATTTGCCCGGTTTACATTTTCAAAATAAATTGGCAAACGTAAAAAAATAGGTTTTGTTTGCTTAGATATTTTTGGAAAAAACAACCCATACGGCTTCAAATTATCCATTAAGTAGTTCGCATTTTTGATTCTTATATTGTTAAAGGTATCTAACTTAGATAATTGTTGTATGCCCAAAATTGATTGAAATTCTGTGAATTTATACATTAAGTCCTGAATCTCAAAATACGAATTAGGATGTTTTTCTCCAATCAACTTATAAATTAGTGAATAAAAATTGCGATTATTACAAAATGAGTATCCGATAAGATGTGCAAAAGTATTCATTTGTTGCATTATGCTACAGTCATTAAAAGTAGCAATAATTGCCGATATCTTTTCAGAAAAATCCTTATTATTAGTACAAATTATTCCACCATGAATAGTAGAGATGGGTTTACCCATATTCAGACTGAATAACCCGACATCCCCAAAAGTACCTACTTTCTTACCATTGTATTCGGCACCCATTGATTGACAGGAATCTTCAACTACAATAGCACCATAATCATGGGAAGTTTCTGTAATATCAACTATGGAACACGGATAACCAAACATATGGGCTGCAATCACAACCTTTGTGTCTTTTGAAATTTTATCATGGAGATCGATTGGGTCCATATTACAAGTGCAAGGCTCAATATCAACAAATTTAACCTTGTAACCCATCTCAATAACAAGTCTTGGAACATCTTCACACGTATATGCAGGAACAATTACCTCATCACCCTTTTTCAAATCGGAAGACCTTAATATAGAGTATAAACCAGAAAATCCAGAACTTGTGAGATTTATATGCCTGCACCCCAAATAATTGGAAATTTGATCTTGAAAATCTCTGGATTCAGTTGAATAATTTGTAGAATAAGCAAATACTGTCTTCAAAATCTCCCGAATATAAATAGGTGCCTGGGAAACTGGTATCATAGTATAACTCCTATTGATCTTTTTTCGATATTAAAAACAGGAAAAGTATACAACTAATCCAAATTTTTGATATTGAAATATTCAGATTTTACAATTAATTGCAAACAAAGGAGCTTCCATAGATCATGAATCATGGCACAACACCCCTAACCTTCGGACCAATTTTATTTACCAGAGGTAAGGGTAATTTAGTCCAAAATTTTGACAATTTTCCATATTTGTCTTGTGGTGAAATCATCTTTGATGGAGGATAACAATAACAGCTCAATGGAATGACATCACAACCCCATCGGGTTTTAAATACCTCATTACCGGAATTATTCAGACTTCTACCAAAATCAACACATCGAAAATTGTTTTCAGATGCATACTTAACGCAATTCCAGTACATGAAATCATTAGGTGCAAGTTTAAAATATGCAGACAAAGATGCACCCCATGCAGTAATCAATGTATTTTTAAACGTTATTAAATAAAAAGAAGATACTGGAATATCACCTAGATCTGCTTTTGAAATAAAGACGTTGTCAGGAAATTGCTTATGAATATTTCTAAAAAGATTGATATCATGAGGCGGCGTACCCAAACGCTTCATACTTCTGGCATACAAATCATAGAATGTGGATAATGAATTCAAGCTGGAATCCATTTCATAATTTAAATTGCTTTTTAGCCCTTTTCTTATTCTATTTCTGACATTTCTGTTCATATTATTCCAGATGCATTCATGTCCTTTTGAAATGTCTAAAATAAAAGTAGAACAGTTTTTTGAACAACTCATATTTTCATGAGTATTGTTTTCATCCAAGCATCGAAATTCGCAATAATCCACATTCAACTTGTTCCCTAAATCAATTGCTTCATCAATTAATCTTTTCTCAATAATTTCATTATCAGCACAAACTCCGCCATAAGGAGCAAATGCAACAGATACAAAGCGTTTCCCAAAAAATAGATTGTTTGTATAGAACAGTGGAAAAATACCAGCTATTTCCCCCACTTCATTTTCAGCAAATAAATAATATGGTTTATGATTATAGGTATCTTGGATGGCGTTTTTCCATCCAGTTTGATGATAAAAAGTAGTGCTGCCATTTTTCATGACAAAATCATCCCACCTCATTTCATCTTTTAGTTTCAATTGTTTTATCTCAAAATCCATACAATTACCTCACTAAGTCTTTCAGGGGAATTTTATCAATATGTTCTAAATTTTTCAACACGTGGCGAATCCTTTTTTCAACAATATCCCCTTTTACTGCCCAATAGAATGGTCTTCCCCTCCCTACATCTGGGAATTTTTCATTAGAAATATCGATCGGGTGGAAATAAAATATTGTATGTCCTCTATTCAAACTCTGTTTTAGTCCTTTCAGGATGACCTGGCTACCCAAAAACCTTAGCATAGGACCGCCTGATGTTGGAATCTTTGCCCCTATATCATAATAAGACCATGGGAATTCAACGAAAGTTCTGTTTCCACCAGGCTCTAGACTACATGGAGCTGGATGGTAAGGTACAGACGAGACACCCCTCAAAGAAGAATCTGTTTTATTATAAAGGGAATTTACAGAGACTGACGAATCGTACTTGAATCCAATTCTTTCAAGTGAATCAAGCATTTCCCCTGTAACTACGGCATTTGGTGCACGGTATCCAATTACTTTTTTACCAGATACTTTTTCAAGTGTTTGCTTTGCCTCCAATGTTTCATCCTCAAATTCCTTAATGGTCATCAGAGGTTCTTTTGTCTTAGGATTGATCTTGCATGAATGATGAGCTCCATGGCATCCAATCTCATGACCCCTTTCGGAAATTGATTCAATTAAACCAGGGTAATGTTCTGCAACATCTGCAACAACAAAAAATGTGGCGGTTACATTAAATTCATCAAGAAGATCCAGTATTTTTTTTGTTGGTTCACTTAAATAATCGTACCTTTTCCCCCACCTTTCAAAGAAATCATCTACATTTTTGTAAACAGAAAAATCAGATCCGCAAACAGAAGGGATATGATACCAGTCTTCAATGTCTACTGTAATTGATATACTACGATTGTTCCTCTCATCCATGTGAAGATCCGCATCACCAAATCCCATCAAAACTTTTTTCCCAATATTAAATAATATATCCATTGAATAATATAGACTCCATTCAATAACACCTGAAGACCATCTTTCCGGATGTGCAACAATGTAAAAATTATCGAATTTATTCATTTTTATTAATTCAATAAGGTCATCGGTTGTATTGGCGATAAGATGTTCTTTTTTTCCGGGAATATAGTCTCTTATACCACTGCCAAAAAGCCAGGTCCTTCCTGTATCTGTAAAATAATTAAGGTCATCTTCAATCGACAAATATGCTTCACCGAGAATTCCAAAATCCTCAAAATTATAGAATTTCCATAGATCACGATTATCATATCTTGACAAAGGACTTCCATGCATGCAAATGGTTCTAACATCGGCGATATTTCTGAAATCGTCAAGATGGGATTGGAATATTTCAATTCCTTTAGCCGGGTCGCCATTTGCCTCACTTAATGTCTCATAGTGATAACCGATCTCATGACCCATATCCTGTATCTGTTTCATTATCCTAGGCTTGAAAACACTTTTGATCGATCTGAAATAGTATGTTGCCTTGATGCCAAATTCATGCTCGATAAGTGCAGTTTTCAGTGCATTTCCCGGCATCCGGTCAACATCATGACGCATCAGTATAAACCTAGCAGGATGCTTATTACTCATGTATTCTGCCATTGTAATCGTTGGATACGTTGAAACTATTGCCTCACAGAGAAGCCGAAACTTGTTGATCGTAAAATCGCAATCATCGATATTAAGCATCAGAAATTACCCCCACAACAGTCTTTTATTAAAGTAAAGTTTTTTAAATGTATAAATCCTACTAAAATCACAATGTTTATCCTTGGCCATATTGGAATAACTCTCGCCGTATTCTTCCTTGCAAGCCTTGCTATTCCTTCTCTCAAACGTCATCTTAATTACCGCTTCATTGCATTGGGAGCCCTGCTACCGGACCTTATAGACAAGCCCGTAGGCAGGATCTTTTTTGAAGATATTTTTGCAAGTGGAAGGATTTTTGCACACACTCTTGTTTTTGTTATTGTAATCCTGATTGCCGGATATGTTTATTTCAGGCAGCGAGGAGATTCCCGAATCCTGCTTGTGGCCGGAGCCAGTTTCCTGCATCTGCTGGAAGACCGGATGTGGATGACTCCACAGACATTCTTCTGGCCGGTCTTTGGGTGGGAATTTGCTCAGGGAAACTCTTATGGGAGCTTTCTGGAATATTTCATGAACATCGTGAAACATGTTTACAGTCCTGACTTTTCTTTTGGCCTGATTTCTGAAGTTATTGGCCTGTTAATTGTCCTGTTCATTGTGTACAAGCACAGGAACTGAACGAATCAATTTAGCCCTACAGCTGAATTCATTGTCAATAATCGCCATACAACCGGTTCTCGCCTCTCATATCTTTATCTGACTCCTGCATATCGAAAAGCATTGCGAAAAGCAGGAACTGAGTACCTGAAACAAGTATAAAAGCATCAAGTATTGGAAGATTTGAAGATACTGACCACTGCATTAGCCAGGCTATGAGTATTGCCATACCGAGCAGCACACCTACAGGAAGGAGGAACATGGAGAGTATGTAGAACAAGACGAGTGGATGGAAGTTGAGTATCATGTACTTCATCTTCAACCTCCAGAGGAACTTCTTGAACAGCATGAGCGACACCTTGCCGATGTACGGACCGTACTTGATCGTCGACTTCTCTTTTCCGTATCTGGCAGGCATGACCACATCAAGGGTCCGGAAACCAAATGCATTCAACCTTACAAGAATATGGTTACAGTAGCCGTAGTACGTGTAGATCTCATCCAAACCGATCTCTGCCAGTGCTTCCTTTGAGATGGCAGTATAGCCATTCTGAGGATCCATGATATTCCAGTATCCGCTTCCGATCTTTGTGATGAAAGTTAAAATCGAGTTGCCAAACAGGCGCAATCCGCTCATGCCCCCGCGGTACTCCTCACTGAACAGGCGGTTGCCTTTAGTATAATCAGCCCTACCCTCGATAATGGGTATAAGCAGCTTTGGAAGCTGGGCAGGATTCATCTGGTTATCCCCTGCCATTACCGCAACGACATCCACCTCTTCTTTCAGTGCCTGCTTGTAGCCATTGACAATTGCAGCACCCACACCTTTGTTGATCTCGTGGGTTATAACGAATATCCTGGGGTCATTCAATGCCTCAATGACCTTTGCAGTATTATCAGTGCTCGCATCATTTATCACATAGATCCGGTCGACGTAATGGGGAATGCCATCAACAGTAGCTTTTAAAAGCTTCTCCTCATTATACGCAGGAACTACCACACCTATGCGTTTGCTCGCCAGCAGTTCTCTCTTGACCGGATCGATTATCTTGATGGGCACCTCACGCACTTTAAAACCGGACTTGACAGCATCATCTATTAACTCCACCTCAATAGCATCATCACCCTTTGTGAAATTGAAAACATCGAGTGTTTTTGAAGAATACGCACGGAAACCACTGCTCATGAAAAACTTGTTCTTGTCTGTAGCCTTCGCATACTCGAAAGCAGTGTCAAAGCCAATGCCCGATGAAGTGACATAAGCACCATTCACAACATCCGCATCCCCAGAAAGCACAGGATTCAATATTGAAGGGATATCATCAGGATTGTGAAAACCATTCGCATAGATAGTCACAAGCACAGAGGGGTTTAGTTTTTTCGCTTCTTCAAAAGCTGTTGCCAATGCCGCAGACTTGCCAAGATTATCACCGTGCCTGATCACCTGCACACCCATGTTCTTAGCAATATAGGCTGTCGCATCGCTACTCCCGTCATCAACAAGAATGATCTTATCCACATAGAGCTTCGTTCTTTTAATGAGGTGCTTGATGTTAACCTCTTCATTGTATGCAGGAATGGCTGCCACAACATTCATTGGCACACCCCATATTCAATTTTAGTATTAAGTGCAAAGATGCACATAACCCACTACCTCCCAAAGTAAATATTAATAAATGATATTATATAAACGAGTAAGTTAACAGAACTGAACGGTTAGTAAAAATACAAAAATAGACAGCATCAAACTATCAATTATGAATAAACAGATCCTGTTAGAAGTATGCATATGCACATAAGCAGAAATACAAAAAAAGCGGAAGCAAATCTCCAAGTAATAAAGTTCGTATACACAGCAATTAACTTAATATCTTTTTTGTGAACTTTTAGATATTGCATCCATGCATCCACAAATACACGCCCTAAGAAGACATAATTTTATACCACCCCCCACATAATCAAACATCATGGGACGAGAATTTTCAGAAATGGATAAGAAGATCTTCAACAAGCTTGCACCGGAAAACGGCGGGACGCATATGTCCGAAATGGGACACCCATATCCGTTCATACTCCGACCGATATCTCACAAGATCGCAGAGGATGCTGATGACTTCAGGGAGAGGTTGGAGAGGCTGGACCCTGAGGAAGCGGAATACCTTGCAGGGCTTGCAATGGAGGGCAAGGAAGACATCCGATCCCTTGATGAAGATGATGTGGATTCATTCTTTGACATGGTGAGAGAGAAGGTCTCTGAGGAGCGGGAAAAGGAGCTTCGAATCAAACTGGGGATCTTATGAAAGAGCTGCTCTTCGGAACGGCAGGTACCCCGATCAGTACAAAGAAGAGGGGCAGCGTCGAAGGAATTCAGCGCATCCGTGAGCTTGGCTTGGGGTGCATGGAACTGGAATTCGTGCGCGGGGTGCGTATGAAGGAAAGTATGGCAGAAAGGGTAAGGGCAACGGCTGAAGAAGAGAGTGTGGCACTCAGCGTCCACGCACCCTATTATATCAATCTCAACTCCGCGGAGGAGGAGAAGATCGATGCCAGTATCGAGCGCATCTACCAATCAGCCCGCATCGGTGCACTCTGCGGCGCATCATCCATTGTATTCCATCCTGCCTACTACCACAAGCAAGACAGTGAAGTGGTAATGGAAAGGGTCAACGGGCTGCTTGGAAAGTTAGCATCACGGCTTAAGGACGAGGGCATCGACGCTGTGCTTCGCCCGGAGACCACCGGCAAACCGACACAGTTCGGCGATCTGGAGGAAACACTGATGATGGCTTCAGCCATCGAGGGAGTCATGCCCTGTATCGATTTCTCACATCTGCACGCACGAAGCAGTGGAGAGTTCAATACGTTTGAGGAGTTCCGGGACGTGCTCGGGAAGGTGGAGGAATACCTTGGCAGAGAAGGGCTTGAGGACATGCACTGCCACATTTCCGGCATCGCGTACGGGGATAAGGGAGAAAAGAACCACTTGGTACTCCGGGAATCAGATTACAATTATACTGACCTTATGGCAGCATTCCGGGAATTTAATGTGAAGGGGCTTGTGATATGCGAGAGTCCGAATCTGGAGGAGGATGCTTTGCTACTCCAGAATACATTCAGGAATGCTGAAATGTAAAAAAGAATTGAAAGGAAAGAGAGATTTAGCCCCTGCTTTGCGATAAGGCAAGAGTTCAGAATTCAATAGTTCTCACAAACCTCAAAGAAGTTCATGAAAAGCTCTTCGCCTTTATCGGTGTGAGCAACTTCAGGATGCCATTGCACTCCGTAGATCGGCCTTTCAGGGTGGCGCATTGCCTCGATCTCACACACGTCCGAGCGTGCAAGGTGCAGGAACCCTTCAGGAAGGACAGTGACCTCATCAGCATGGGAAGCCCATACGGATGTTCTCGGGCCAAGCCCTTTAAGGATGTCGTCCTCTTCCAGGACTTCTACATCGATCTCCGCATAGCCGCCGTACTCACCTGAACCGGTCTGGCCACCGAAGGTCCTGGCTATAAGCTGGTGTCCCAGGCAGATGCCCAGGATAGGTCTGTCGATACTCTCAACATATTCCTGACAAAGACCGACACGGTCCATTGAAGGACCACCGCTTAAGATGATGCCGTCCGGCTCTTCCTCAAGGATATCTTCCACAGAGGTCGTGTTCGCTACGATCTTCGTCTCCATGTCGAGATCGCGTACGGTTCTGTGAATAAGGTGACAGAACTGGCCATAATTATTGATAACAAGGATCTTTAACTCTCTCATGATGAAAATCACACCGGGTTGAGTCGATATTGCCAGTAATGATGAATCTATATATAAGACTATTCCAGATTTTAAGAAAGGGAGAAAATAACAAGGTTTAAATAGTTGTTTGTGCTACTATGTCACATACTAACACGATTTGACAAATAACGACAATAAGAGAGTGATAAAATGGCTGAAATAGGTAAAAGGATTCGAATTGAAAGGATCATGCACAGGGAAAGCAGAAATATGGTCATCATACCAATGGACCATGGGATCTCTGACGGACCCATTAGGGGAGTAATAGACATTGCAGACTCCATCAACAAGGTCGCTGAAGGCGGTGCAGATGCAGTTCTTATGCAGAAAGGAATGATCTACCACGGCCATCGCGGATACGGTCATGACGTCGGACTTATTGTCCACATGAGCGCATCAACATCCCTCGGACCTGACCCCAACGACAAGGTGCTTGTATGCAAGGTCGAGGAAGCCATGAAAATGGGCGCAGATGCAGTATCCATCCATGTGAACGTCGGTTCAGAAACAGAATCAGACCAGCTCAAGAAGCTCGGATACGTCGCAGAACAGTGTGATAAATGGGGAATCCCACTCCTTTCCATGATGTACCCAAGAGGCAAGAAGGTCACAGACCCACACGATCCGGAAATGGTCGCACACGCTGCCAGGGTCGGCGCAGAACTTGGTGCAGATATTATCAAGACTGTCTACACCGGAGATGTTGACAGCTTCAAGGATGTTGTAAAGGGATGTCCGGTACCTGTTGTGATCGCAGGTGGACCAAAGACAGAGACCGACGAGCAGTTCCTGGAAATGATCAACGGCGCCATGGAATCAGGAGCAAGAGGAGTTGCTATCGGCAGGAATGTATTCCAGCACCCTGACCCTATAAAGATGACACAGGCCATCACACAGATCGTCCACAAAGGCCGCAGTGTCGAGGAAGCACTACAAACACTTAAATGATGACGGCAAATGGCGTATACATATGAAAGACAAAACAATTTGGATCAAAGCCGATAAAGGTGACTGGGAAGATCACAAGGACAGGATAACCACCGGACTGGAATCCGGTGCTAACTACGTTCTGGTAAACGCTGGTGAAGTCGAAAAAGTGAGAGAACTTGGCGACATAAAGGTTGCTGCTTTTGCTAATGACGATAAGTCAGGCGCTGACGTTGTGGTCGTCGGAAAAGGAGGAGAAGGCGATGGTACAAGACCTCTGTCCCCTGACCCCATCGGATCCCTTGACATGAGCACAGCCATCCGCTTAAAGGAAAAAGGCCTCACCGTAGGCGCATATGTAGTCATACAGAACAAGGCATACGAGGAATTTGCAGCACAGATCGGGAAGGAATGCGATTTCCTAATCATCGTCGGTACCGACTGGAAGGTTATTCCTCTTGAGAACCTTATCGCAGGCCTCCAGGACAGCAATGTGCAGATCATTGCCGGTGTCCGGGATGCTGATGAAGCAAAGCTCGCCCTTGAGACCATGGAGCATGGTTCAGAAGGTGTCCTGCTTGACAGTGAAGATCCCAATGCCATCAAGGCCACTGTTACAGTAGCCGAGAGCTCAGGTGTGGAAGCACTGGAACTCGTCGCTGCAAAAGTCACAAAGGTCGAACCTGTTGGAATGGGTGACCGCGTTTGTGTCGATACATGCAACATGATGACACGCGGTGAGGGAATGCTCGTAGGTTCCCAGGCAAGCGGTATGTTCCTTGTCCACTCCGAATCCGAGGAAAGCCCGTACGTGGCATCCAGGCCTTTCAGGGTAAACGCAGGAGCAGTGCATGCATACGTGAAGGTCGGCGACAAGACCAGATACCTCTCAGAACTCAAATCCGGTGATGATGTCACTATCGTTGATGCAAAGGGCAACCAGCGTGCAGGCATCGTCGGCAGGGTCAAGATCGAAAGACGCCCGCTTATGCTTGTTGAAGCAGAGGTAGATGGCAACATAATTAAGAACATACTCCAGAATGCCGAAACCATCAAACTCGTAGACACAAACGGTGAACCTATCTCCATTGCCGAGCTTAAGCCCGGAGATGAAGTAATGGTAAACTACGAGGGAGGAGCACGCCACTTCGGCATGAAGGTTGAAGAGACCATCATCGAGAAATGAGACATGGTCAGCATAGGTAATTTCGATCTGGATAAGAGGGCAGCCATTGTTGCAGCTATCAACGAGGACCCTCTGACACAGGCAAAAGCTGCTGCAGACATGGGTGCTGACATCCTTGAGATACGGCTTGACCTGCTCGGGATAAACACCCCCGAAAATGCAGCAGATATTCTCAAAAAGCTTCGATCTGACACAGAACTTCCATGTATTGCAACCAATCGGTTACAAACTGAAGGAGGAAACTGGGAAGGCTCAGAAGAAGACAGGTTAAACTTGCTTGAAGAGATACTTGTATTAACAGATGCAATTGATGTAGAGCTCAGTGCAGACCAACATCTTCGGGACAAGCTTGTAAAAAAGGCAAAGGAAGAAGGCAAAACTGTCATCATATCCTCCCACGATTTTGAGAGCACACCTGACAAAACAACTATCAGGAATATCCTTGAACGTTCAAAACAGGCAGGAGCCGATATCGCAAAGCTCGCAGTGATGCCAAACAGCATGCAGGACGTCCTTGACCTGCTCGAGGTCACATTAAGTGAGGATAACGTCTGCACCATCGCAATGGGACAGCTTGGAAAGCACACCCGGATCGTAGGACCATTTTATGGTTCCAAACTTACCTATGCGAGCGTATCAAGCGCTGTAGCACCCGGACAGTTGAAAGTACAGGAACTTAAAATAGCACTGGAGATGCTTCAATGAAACAGGTATTCGGAGTTATGGGAGATCCGATAGCCCATTCCCTCTCACCCATAATGCACAATGCAGCCTTCGAAGCTCTTGGAATGGACTGCACATTCCATGCATTCAAAGTAAAGCAGCAGGATCTTGGTGATGCCTTAAAAGGCGCACAGGCCATGGGATTTGGAGGATTGAACCTCACCGTCCCGTTAAAAGAGACTGCCATCGGGATTATTGAGACCGATGACCTGGCTGCAAGGATAGGAGCTGTCAATACCATCGATTTTAAGGACGGAATCAAAGGTTACAACACAGATGGCCTCGGTGCGCAGAAGACACTGGAAGATGCCGGGGTCGACATTCAGGACAAGAACGTACTGATCCTCGGTGCCGGAGGCGCTGCCAGGGCAATAGCCTTCACGTTCACAGAAGCAGGCGCAAAGGTTAACATTGCCAACAGAACCCCCGAAAGGGCAATGACCCTTGCAGCAGAGATCGGAAATGTCAACGGCTTCGGGCTGGACGTACTGGGCAGGTGCCTGGAAGATACAGATATACTCATCAATACAACAACAGTTGGAATGGACCCCTGCATAGGCGACACCATCGTCACCGCTGACCAGATGCATTCCGGCCTCACCGTTTTTGACGTCGTTTACAATCCATTGAAGACAAAATTGCTCAGGGAAGCCGAGGCTGCCGGAGCAAATCCAGTCACAGGCATCATGATGCTGGTCTACCAGGGTGCAGAAGCATTCCGCATATGGACCGGCGTGAAACCTCCCGTAGACATTATGAAAAAGGCTGTAATGGAGGCCCTTAAATTATGAAGATGCTCATAATCGGCGGTACCGGAGGAATGGGGCAGTGGTTTACGAAGTTCTTCCTAAATCACGGTTATGAGGTTATCGTATGGGGAAGCAGTGGCAAGACCGAGATCGCAGAACAGATGGGAGTGGAATTCGCCACCGACCTTGACAGGGAGATCCGGGAAGCTGATATCGTTATCATTACCGTACCAATAGACATCACTACAAGAGTCATCAAAGAGACCGCTCCTAAAATGAAGCCGGGAAGCCTGATAATGGACCTTACATCCATCAAGGCGGAGCCCGTCAATGCAATGAGGAAATACGCTCCTGAAAGCGTGGAGATCCTGGGAACACACCCAATGTTCGGACCTTCCATTCCGACACTACAGGGACAGATAGTCATAATGAGCCCCACAAAAGGACGTTGTGACAAATGGTTCCCAATAGTGCACGACCTCTTCGAACAAAACGGTGCACATATTGAGATCATTGACCCGCAGGAGCATGACCAGTTCGTCTCCGTGGTCCAGGGTCTGACACATTTTGCATACATAACCATCGGGACAACGTTCAAGAGCCTTGATTTCGACGTGAACAAGTCACGCCGGTTCATGAGCCCTGTATATGAGATAATGGTGGATTTCGTTGGCAGGATACTGGGACAAAACCCATACCTGTACGCCCATATCCAGATGAAGAACGACCAGGTGCTCAAAGTTCATGAGGCATTCATCAACGAATGCAATGTACTCTCGAACATCGTCCGACAAGAGGACACCGAAGCCTTCTGCAAAAAGATGACAGAGGCAGCTGCCCATTTCAAGGACACTGCGTCTGCACTGCACAGATCGGACAAACTGATCAATGCAAAGATAGCCGAGTTCGAGGAAATGATAGCCTCCGTCGGAAAAGAAAGAGGACTTTTGCATAACTACTCCGGAGTTACTCATGTTGGCATCATCGAAAAAGTCACACCCCGGACAGTAACGCTATCAAAGGGAGACAGGACCGTATCACTTAGAACAGAGAATATCCGGTTGCTTAACGATGCAGAACTGAAAAAGTGGAAGATCGATAACCTCACACATCATGCCCGGGACATCTCGGTCCTGATACCTGTCGGAGCAGATCCACAGACCATCGAGAAGGTCATCGATTGTGATGAGAGGATAGTTTCTGTCAGCATCATTGACACATACTCAGGCATATCCGATGACAGGCTCAGTGTCACATACCGCATCAACATACTTGGAGACCTGCCTGCTGCAGAGGTGCAGAAAGACATCGAAGAACTCTTTGTCGGCCTTGGTTGCGGAATAAGGGGTCAGAACCCCATCTGATATTTATGCAATGAGAACAAATTTAATATTCCATTTAAACTGATCGCGGTGATCTTTTGAAAAAGACTGAAAATTTGCAAACTGCCAACATGCTTCCCGGAGGTATCGAAAAATACCTTCGATTCTACAAAATGGGACTTCTGATAATCTCCATTTTCGGTATATACCTGGGTATTTCAGGACTTTACCTTATTATTGTGGATAATAATTACATATCAGGCATCTCATTGTTCCTGGCAGCACTCCTGCTATCACCACCACCTATCGGAATATCCAACATGGTTGCACGCAACCTTCACCTGGAACTTACCATGGGAATTAAAGTAGGATTCTCATCACTGTTGTTATTGATCGGATGGTATTTCCTAGAAGGATAAATAATAAATTTAAAAAAAGAGATGCCATAAGGCATCACTTACTTCTTTTTACAATAATTCTATTAAGGTATCAGATCAGGCTTACAAGATCCTCAAGCGCAGCCTTTGGGTCTTTAGCCTTTACGATACCGGATGCCAGGAGAACTCCAACAGAACCGAGTTCCATTGCAGCCTTAAGGTCTTCTCCTTTTGAGATACCTGCACCGCAGAGCACCTTCACATCAGCATCGATACCCTCAACGGCAGTAACTGAACCTCTTACGACCTCAGGATCTGCTTTTGAAACAGGAATACCTGAACCGATAAGTTCCGGTGGTTCCACTGCAACGAAGTCAGGCCCCAGTGCTGCTGCTGCTGCTGTCGTAGCAATGTTATTGGTACACACTATCGTGCGAAGACCAATATCTTTTGCAGCGGTAATGGATGCTTCAATGTCCGCAAGGTTCAGGCGGCGCTCGGAGTGATTGATAAGTGTACCGACTGCACCGGCGTCCCTGACGCATCTTGCAAAAACATGACCTGTGAAACTTCCGGCACCAACACCATCAATATGCTGTGAGTACACCGGCACATCCACCTGTGATGCAACTCTGTAGACATCACAAAGCTGAGGTGCCACTGCGATCTCGATGCCACTTTCCTCGCCTACAGCCCTGCATGCCTCAGCGATCCTGACAGCACCTTCTCCGGTACCTTCAAGATAGGTCTTCAGATTCAATACGATCAATGGTTTCATTCATACCCCACCATAAAAAAGGGAACGTGCGAAGAAACGCACGCTTAGAAATCGGTCATTACTCTGAACTGGTCGATCTCAGGCTTGTTCAGGCCTTCAATGAACTGGTCAGCTGCCTGCTTGATGTCCTTGGAGTTGGTGATAGCCCTTCCAACAACGAGTATGTCAGCCCCTGCGCCAAGTGCAGCGGAGATAGTGTCAACGCGTACACCGCCTGCAACTGCTACAAGGATCTTCTTGTTGCGCTTCTCACCGATTGCCTTGATACCCTCGATACTGCCCCATGCGTGAGCAGTCTCTTCGATATCGATCGCACGGTGAAGTTCGACAACATCAGGAAGCTCGTCAAGCTGTTCAAGTACAGCTACAGGGTCTGGCTGGTTCAGTGTGTCCATGACAGCAGAGATACCGGTCTTGTGTGCTTCTGCGATAGCTTTGTTAAGTGTTGCAATAGGTGCAAGTGCGGAAACCACAATAGCATCTGCGGTTGCATCTGCGACCATACGTGCCTCAAGGTTACCTGTATCAAGTGTCTTAAGGTCAGCAACGATGAATGCGTCAGGTTTGATCTCACGCAGCTTGGTGATTACGTCCACACCATAGCGTTTGATAAGAGGTGTACCTGCTTCCAGGATAAGGTGGTCGCTCTTTGGAAGCTGCTTGACGACATTGCGGATAGCATCGATGTTTGGATTGTCAAGTGCAACCTGCAGGTATGGAGCATCCCAAAGCCTTGATACCTTGAATCCCATAATTGCGTGTGAGGACTTGTCCTTCTCTTCGAGCACAGTGTCGATGGATGGGAAATTGTCCAGTGCGCGCTTAAGAGCAAGTTTTGTAGCACCGTAGTTGTACCTGAAGATACGGTTGTAGTCAACAGCCTGTGGATGGATGAATACGCTTGCGATGATCACAAGGTCTTCAGCCTGGTCTTTCGGGACAATGCCTTCTTCCACTGCATCAGCAATAGCCTTAGCAACAGCTGCCTGAGCAGGACCAAATATCTGTGAGGCCTGGTCCATGTTCTTCACTGTCACTTTTGGAACGATCAGTGTAGATGGCTTTGTGGGTAAGTTCGGGCGGATGACGGAAAGAAGAGGAGTGTGACCTGCTGAAAGCTGGGTCATGCCTGTTGCGAACGCCTGTCCGACAGGTCCCTCCTTGTCCCCGATCATAAGATCGACGTGTGCGAGTTCTGGTGCCTCGCCAATTAGTGCTTCTCCAATAAACATCATAGTTATCAATCCGCTAAATTGCCATGACTATATATATCAGTTCTGATGAGATGAACTGTTGCAAATTCTAAAAAAGGCAGATGTTGCCTTAAAGTATTATATAATAATGAGAACAATAGAATATTGTGATCATTGATATATACAACCAGCTTATCAAAAAAAGGAACCTCACAGCATTGTATGTTCTTTCTGCCATAGTAATAACATACTTTGCAAGCTGGTTTCCCGATTTTGAGAACCTCATCGGCATAGAGGGAGCAAGGATAAGTTCGGTAGTATCTTTTGGTGCATTGAATGGAATGCTACTTGGCCCCTTTTGGGGAGTGATCGCATCCTTTACCGCTATTATGGGCCATACCTTAGTAAGAGGAGGAGGTAGCCCAGACACATTCCACCTACTTACCCCTTTCTTTGTGGCAATGTCCTCGGCGGTGGCCGGTCTTTGTATCACAAAGAGAGAAAAGGCTGCAATGGCAATTTTCGGGGTTCTTATACTGCTTTGGTACATCACACCCCTCGGAAGGACCGTATACTACTACCCGTGGTTCCACGTTATCACCCTTGGAGCCTTCCTCGTATTCAACTACAAATTAAAGGACAGGAAAGAGAACCTGTTCAAATTCATATTCCTGCTTCTTGCAGCACTTATGGCAATCCTGGCAGACCATCTTGCAGGCAGCATAAGTGCAGCAATACTCTTTGACCTGCCACCTCAGATGTTTGTATCGGTCATCACTATCTATCCTATCGAAAGGATGACACTTGCATTGGCAGCAGCTTCGATAATGTATCTGCTGATAATATCACTTCAGAACACGCTCATGGAATCGGACACATTCCATGAAAATATTCAAGATGCAAAAAAGGATGACATCCTGAACTATGTGAATGAAGTGAAGGATATGCTTGAAAAAGACAAAAAATGAGTTAATCACTTATGGAAAAGCACTCTTCGATGTTCTTAACAACTGTGAAAACAGCTTTTGAAAAAAGATTTTCCGGATCTGTGACCACCAATACTTCTGAATCGCCCCTCAGGGCAATATCACAAAGGCAGGGTATTGATGCCAGTAAAGGAACCTCCGAATTGGTCATACCGGATATTGAGATCGGATCCTTTTCATGGCACTTATTCATAATGACACCGTAATCTTTGTCAAGCGGGATATAAATACCATCAATTATCTGCTCCATATATTTCTGGTGAGACCTTTCAGGCCTAGTCACCATTATTACATAATCCGCTGCAGCTATTGCATTAACCGATGTGAAATCCACACCGGGACCTGTATCGATGATAAGCACATCTATTCCGGAAGAGAACAGATCATTCTTTATGCCCATGATGATCTTCAGGGCCTTTGACTGCCATTTACGATCCTTGCCCGAGATCTCACGAACTGCATCGATGTCAGGATTGCAATAGCCCACAGATAACTTGCCAGGTGCTACTGAGTCATCAACGACCTCAACGATCGCATCCATGATGCCACATTTACCATCAAGGACATCGTTCAGCCAGCAGTTAGAATCAGGAAACATATAATTAAAAACACTTGGAGCCTTAAGATCGGCATCAAGGAGACATACGCTCTTCCCTGTGGATGCATATGCAAATGCAAGGTTGATAGAAAAAGAGGTTTTACCTGAACCGCCTTTTGATGAATGTACCGCGATACTTTTTCCCATTTATATCCCCTATGAGCACATATTATTCTTATGAGATATGACGATAAACTTCTATATAATAGTATTTCATAGAAATTTTGCGTTTAAATCAAACATACTTGATTTGTATTGATATGAAATGATTATTGAGCAGTATTGCACATTAATATACATTACATATGAGTGCATAGATCTCCGGACAACATAAGAACAATTATTTGCCCAGACCTTCCCCTATACTAAAGTAAACTTTTCTGCCTGAACGATTTTTAACAACGTGTCCCATCCTCACAAGCTGATTCAGGTAATTGCTCTCTACAGCACGTTCCTTATGGGTTTTCTCTGCAAGGTCTTCAGCGGTTGCCGACCCCAGTTCAAAGAGAGCTGTTGCTGTCGCACGCAGATGATCAGGAAGTGTGAGCAGTGTCATTACATCCAGTACATCAAAGATACCGTCATCCGACTCTTTCACAGATGTACCCTGCATAAGGATACGATCCAGCTTCCCACTGATCTCCTTCAAAAGTTTCACGATCTCTTCGTTGGAATCATCAATGGCCATTTTGACATCACCGAGTAATTATTACAACATTCTTGGCCCTATCAGAATGATAGGCTTATAGTGGAATATACCAAACTATATTATAAATGTATTGAAGAGTTACAGAAATACAATATTTTTGACTTTCTTACAGATCTGCCGGACAAAGATCAAATTTCCTTTGACATATAAACACCATCACGATGATATCCGAACTTGCGATAGTACTCCCTTACACCGATCCCGCTGATAATAGAGATCTTCGAATAGCCTGCCTCCAAAGCCATTTTCTCTGCATTCTCAAGAAGTTCCGCACCATATCCGCGATGCTGCCAGTCAGTCCTGCTCGCATCCCTGCCCACAGGTACCATGGAGCCATAAACATGCAACTCCCTCACAAGGGCAGCATCCTGTAGCTCATCCCTGTGAGGAGAGTTCGGGAAACGCAACCTCAGGAAACCTATCAGGATATCGTTCGTCATATCTTCAAATGAGATGAAATGCTCTTTCCCGCCACAGGAGTCGTAGCTCTCTACTATGAGCTCAATGCTTTCCGGATCTGGTTCATTGCCCTTGAGGACATTGTGACCGACCTCTCTGCATCGGATACACCGGCACCTACCACCCCTCGCTTCCAGCCGCTCCTTTGCAAGCTGACGGATGTTGCTCTTTCTCACGCCTGCAATGATCTGAGGAGAAGGGATATCCCTCTGTATGCGCTGCATCCTCACCCATTTTGGCAGTATGGCCTTGATGTCTGCAAGAAGCTCCGTAGCAGCCTCATCGTCCAAAGCTTCATATTCACCCTTTAGCCACATCTCGTGGAGCTGTGTGCCCTCTGTGACAAGAGTGGGGTATATCTTCAGGTAATCAGGCATGAACCTGCTGTCCGTAAAAAGTTTCTTAAAGCCCCGAAGATCCCTTGCAGAATCCATTCCCGGAAGATGGGGCATCATATGGAAACCGACCTTAAGCGCACTATCCCGGAGGACCCGGTTGGACTCCACAGTCTCCTGCACCGTGTGCCCCCTCCTCATCCTCTCAAGCACAAAATCATATACACTCTGGACACCGATCTCGACCTTTGTGGCACCCAGTGCCAGCATACGGTCTACGTGCCCTAAATCCGTCCAGTCAGGACGAGTCTCAAAAGTAATACCCGTGTTCCTGATAGCTGCAATCTCATTGGCCTTTTGGACAGCCTCTACCGTCACATACGGCTGGGTCTTTCCGATAAGTTGCACATCATCACGCCACTCAGTCCCGGAAAAATCGTTCATCGCCTCAAGGCAACGCTTTGTGAACCATTCCTGATAATCAATAGCCCGGGCTGAAAATGTCCCGCCCATGACGATAAGCTCTGCTTTATCGACCTCATGCCCGATCTGCTTTAGCTGGGACAGACGACCTGAAACGATCCGATAGGGATCATACTCATGCTGCATGGCCCGCATTGTAGCCGGTTCCCTACCCATATAGCTCTGAGGAGAATTGAATGTAGAATTAGGGCCTCCCGGACATGGCACACAAACACCGTGAGGACAGGCACAGGGAGAGGTCATGGCAGCGATCACCGCAACACCTGAGATGGTACGGACCGGTTTGCGGCGAAGGGAATCACGTACCTTTTTTTGTTCCTCTTCAGTCCCCACCATTATCAGGTCCGGGTTCTTTGGAAGGGTGGAGAGCCTGAACTCCTTGCTGACAGCTTTTTTTGCCTCATTTAGTTCCAGATTACCAGATACCTTACCCTCAAGTACCATATCCAGCAACTTTCGGCATGCAGCCCTGAAATTTCCATCCTCTTGAGATGTCATGATAAATACCCGATTCAGTAGAGTTCCGTAACAAGTGATTCCAGATGGATCCTTGCGTTCGCGCTGTCGATGATCATTGCATCTGCATCTGCGATCCTGCGGACCGCTTTTGCGATCTCGTATTCAGCACGGTCCGATTTTACCACCACAGAATGTAACTGCTGCAGGACCTCGTCCCCGGTAAAACCTTCCTCAATGAGAAGAGTGTCGATCAGTTTCCTCGCTTTCACGAACTCATGATCAATAGCTGCAGAATGAAGTTCTGTCACGTTGTCAGAAACCTCGCAGAGAGATTCCTCGTATAGTAACTCACCTGTGATCTCTGCATCTGGCTTGCTCATATTAGCAAACTGAAGTGTCAGCAAAGCCTTTGAGACATTGCCACCTGCATAGTACATAAGGGCATCAAGACCATCCTCAGAAATGGAAATTTCCTCTTGTTCCGTAATTGAAATTATATACGACCTTAGCACCTCATCGGGAACATAAGTAAAGAATAGCTCCAGCCCTCTTGACCGCAGAGGGGATATCAGCTTTGAAGGCTGAGTAGTGGACAGGATGAACCTGCATGTGCGAGTATACTTTTCCATTATACGACGCAAGGCATGCTGTGCACTGGTATCCAGAGACTCAACACTGTCGATGAAGATTATCTTGAAATCCGCATCAATTGAACCCATCCCTGCAAATTCATTGATCACGGTCTTGAAGATGGAAATGACACTGGAGTAGATCTTCTTCGGGTCATCCGTCCCTATGATATGAGTGAAGCGCTTATCACGAACAAGATAGCGCTTTCCCTGATCAAAGAAATCGGAAGCATTGAAGTATGTGAAATTGTTCTCGTAGCTATCCCCGTACAGTTCACGTGCCAGAGCAAAGGCAGTTGAAGACTTGCCAGAGTTTACCGGACCGTGAAACACCAGATGGGGCAGATTGCCTGAACGGACAAGCTGGTCAAGGGCATTGAGGGAATTCTCATTGCCCAGAACATCCTTAAGCATCTCTGGTCGGTATTTAACAGTCCACATGTCCTTCATCATTAACACCTCTTAAGCAACAGATCACTCTGCTTCATCGAGAACTACCTTTATGACCTTACCATATACCGGCCTTGCGATAAGCACACCTATTAGCACACCGATGATGGTGGTAATGGCAAATCCTTTGAGTGCACCAAATCCCATGACGACCAATGGTGACATTGCAATGGTAGTTGTCGCAGCTGCTGCAAAGATTATAGCGAATGCTTTTGTGATCCTTTCAAGATATACTTTTGTGGAAGGGAGTTTGCCTTCGTAGAGCACCTCATCGGTAATGATCACAAGGTGATCGATACCGGTACCTATCGCAGCAATAATACCCGCGATAGCAGGGAGGTCAAGTTGCCAGTTGATCGTTGCTGCGACTCCAAGGATCATGATAAGTTCACAGATGGAGGTTCCCACCATTGGAAGCAGGATCTCTTTCTTGCCATATCTTCTAAACACGACCAGAGCCACTGCAAGAAGTGCAAAAAGCCCGGCAAATAAAGCCTGTTTCTTGAACTGGGCACCCAAAGCCGCATCCACCTGTCCGGAACCCATGAGGACCACGTTCACAGGTAACGCACCTGCACGCAGGTGTATCTGGAGCTCCTCTGCCTCTGACTTGCTTTCCTCATCAGGACCGCTTGAAGCTTCCCAGGAATAGATCGGGACCTCTGTGAGCCTTGTAGCTGCTGAATAACTTAACGGGGCACCATATATCTCATTGTCATCAAGATACATGTAGAGCCAGTGTGAGTTCGGATCGGTGGTCGCACCAGTCTCAATGGCGATCTTCTGCAGGGCAAGGGCACCTTCTTCATTAAGAGTGAAAGGAGTATGCCACTGGCCGTCGTGGAAGGTCACAACACCGACCTTCTCGATCGCATCACCATATAGTACATGGGCAGTCCCATTGTCCTGTGTCTGTACCCGGATCTCGAACTTACCGGGTTTTTCAACGATCTCCTTTGCGGTTGTAAGATCGGTCCCTGCAAAATCAATAAGGATGTAATCCTCACCCACGGTACGTACAGGTATGTCCTTAAGACCAAGTGAGTTCAGCTTGTCACTGAGAATATCACGGGTCAGGTCACGGGTCTCGGTCCTTACACCTTCACGGTATATCGAAGTGCCATCTGCTTCTGTCAGAATGGAACCGCCTACTGCATCCATCAGGACCTGAAGACCCTCCTGTGAGATCTCTTTACGGATCTCGTACTCAACAGAGTCACCAAGAGAGAGAGGAATAACCTCAGCATCAAGTGAATCGGAAAGATACTGGGTGATAAGCATCTGCTTGCTAGTATAAAGAATGATCTCGGAAGTGTTCCCCGAATAACTGACATCGGATTCACCGATACCTGCAAGGTCCATCTGGAGATCTGAAACATATACATCAGTTGTAAATACAACAGTACTGCCAACGGAAGAATAACCACTTCCTGTATGTCCTGTAACACTTTTCACATCAATGGATGAACCGATAACAGGTTCAATAATGGCAGGCACTGTCTGTGAAATATCAGCATCTAACTGGGCCACAGCACCCTGCAATCTGATCTGGAGCCATGAACCGCCTTCAAGGTCAAGTCCGTAATTGAGATCTGTAGTTGCACCCTCATCAGAGGAGTACCATGGATGTATCATGACAACTGAGAACAGTACCGCTGCTATCAGTAACCATACGCGAATATCGCTTTTCAGGCCTTTCTTTACTTCTTCTTCCCTCATGCCCTTCGCCCCCTTGGGTTGCTGCGGTTGACATGCCACCTCAGTATACCTGTGTTAAGCAGCCATGTGTTCATGATATCGGCAACCAGACCGAATATCAGTACAATGGATATATCGGAAAGCAGATTGACCTGGGAAGCTGACGATGTCACAAGGTATGAGAATGTGGATACGATATACATCACCACAAGAGCTGCAAGTGTTGTGGTGGTCATGGTAAGACCGGTATGCATTGCCCTTCCGATGTTCTCATTAACGGTACCTCTTCTCTTCAGCACACGTGTTGTCAGCAGTATATCACTGTCCACCGAGTAACCGATAAGCATCAACAAAGCTGCCACGGTACCAAGAGAAAGTTCAATTCCGACCACGTTCATGAAACCGACAGCTATAGCAATATCAGAGACTGCAGAAAGCACTACTGCGATAGATGGGACAGCGGTCCTGAAGATAAGGAACACGACTATCGCCATTCCGAGGAATGAAAGACCAATTGCTTTCAATGCCTGGGACTGAAGCTCTTTTCCGTATAGTGCACCGATCTGCTTGATCTCAACGTTCGAATACTTTGAAGTTATATCCTTTTCGAGCTCTTTCTGATCTTCACTGTCCATGGGACCAAACTGCAAAATAGCACGGTCTCCTGCTTTACGGGCATCATCCAATGAATAATCGGAATATGCCTGCTCGAGAACATCTGCGGTTTCCTGCGTCTCGAAAGCTATCATGGTACCACCCTCAAACTCAAGTCCGAGCTTTACAGGTGCACCTGTGCTTGAAAATACTACAACCGACACCAAAAGTGCGAGTGCCAGAACTACGAGAGGAATGGTGACAAGCTGTTTGTCATCACGCCCCCTTATGAATGAATCAAGATATTCGGTTAGGATTGATCCCATTTTTTGATGCTCCGTTATCAGAAAAGATATCAAATATCAATATCTGGTTTATGTCCAATTCATACACTACAACTTATATATACTACTTGCTGTTTTCTTTTCATACATGACTGAAAGACCATCAATTGATGAATATTTTCTGGAGATCGCAGAGGTGGTCTCAAAGCGTTCCACCTGTCTGAGAAACAAGGTAGGAGCTGTCATTGTCCGTGATAAAAGGATACTTTCGACCGGTTACAACGGTGCTCCCAGCAACATGGAACACTGCCTTGAGATCGGTTGTATCAGGCAGCAGAACAATATTGCATCCGGCACCAGGCATGAGAAATGCCGGGCAGTGCACGCAGAGCAAAATGCCATCATACAGGCAGCACTTCATGGGGTAGGGATAGGAGGAGCAACTGTATACTGTACACACCAGCCCTGCATACTGTGCGCAAAAATGATAATAAATTCCAACATAAAAAGGGTAGTCTTCAGCACAAAATACCCTGATACCGACACCCCGGAGTTCTTCGCTGCTGCCGGTGTCGAAATGGTGAACCTTCAGTCAGAGGACTGACGAAGGCACCTTAATCCTTTTCTTATTATATCCTCATTATCAGGACGGTACATCTCTTTTACACTCACATCGTCCTTCGTATGATATTCAAAACCACGCACTATCACCACAGGGATCCCCCCTGCAGCCTCGCCCATCAGCAGGTTTGCAGCCCCTGCGAGCTCATCCGCAACCGCTTCCTCAGTGATCTCAAGCTCTTTTCCAAAGAGGTCCTTCTCCCCCTGCCAGTTCCTGATAGGATGCATGTGATAGACACCAACTGCAACACCGGTCTGCCCTATCTTAAAAGCCCTTCCGTTGGTATCTGTAATTATCACGCTCACATCCCTGCCACAAAGATCGGCTATTCTCTTGCCTATACCCTTCGCAGAAGCATCTGGATCGTGTGGAAGTTCCAGAAGATAATCCGTATCCACATTGGAATCATCAATACCGGCATTGATACTCACATGCCCATTGAGGTTCTCCACAAGTAACAAAGGGAATTCAATTATCACATCAGAGCTTCTGTCGAGAACCAGCTGCACAAGAACAGGATCCTTGCCTAGTCTCTTTGCAATATTTATTGCACGCTGGGATGGCACCACATCACTTTTCTGCACCATTGCCCCTTCGGCCTTTGCTACAATAGTAGAAGCGATCACCACAGAATCATGGTCCTCAAGTTCCGCACGTTCACATATCATAGCCGCAAGGTCATCTCCCTTTTTGATAAGCGGCAAACCATCTATGGCAAACAGTTCCATCCTCAATATGATACCTCAGAAGGTGAAATGGCATCAAAAATAAATAATACTATCCATATAGACAGACTCGCGGCGATGATGAGAGTTACCCCGACCGAGCAAAATATGACGAAAAACTCTGACTGATGCCGCAAACAAACCAATGTTCGGGATTAAAAAAGAAGAATGATCGATCACTCGATCATGATCTTCGGCTTTTCTTCGATCTTTGCCTTTGGAAGTGTGATCGTCAGCACACCATTCTCAAGTTTTGCCTTCGCATCTTCATCAGTAACGTTCGATGGAAGGACAGCAGATCTTGAGAACCGACTATAGGTACGTTCCCTCTGAGTGTAACCTTCTTCCTCAGATTCACTTTCCTTTTTGCACTCTGCGCTGATCTCAATAATGTTGTCTCTCACACTCACATCGATGTCTTTCTTGTCAACACCTGGCAGATCAGTAGTAACGATGACATTGTCACCTTCTTCCCTGATATCCATCAGAGGAGCAATTGATCTTCCCTCAGGCCAACCTCCGAAAGGAGAAACCTCCCTGAATAACTGGTTGAGATGTTCCTGTGTCTGCCTTATCTCTTCAAATGGATCCCAGCGGGATAATCCAGAGGGACCCCTACGTGTTAAACCAAATTTCATTCATTTCCACTCCTAAAAATTTAAGCAACAGAATATATGACAAATACGCATAAAAAGGTAACGGATATAAAAAAATAATAAGCAGGAAGCTTATGCCTGCTTTGCCTTATCGATAAGCATCTGAACAATATCGCACCCTCGAACAATGCCAAGAGAACCTTCTTTCATGGAATCCTCATCAAATGTTTCCACACTGTCGGCCTCGTTCTCCAGAGTTGAATAAATGAGGAACGGGACAGGATCGGATGTATGGGTCCTGAGGACGAGAGGTGTCGGATGGTCCGGAAGTACGACTATCATGTAATCATCATCACCCTCTTTTGCAGCACGCAGAACGGTGCCTACGACCTTCTCATCGAAATCCTCGATCGCCTGTATCTTGGCACCCAGATCTCCCATGTGGCCTGCTTCATCAGGAGCTTCAACATGCACCACAACAATATCCCTATCCTTCAGGGATTCCATGGCATATTCCGCCTTACCAACATAATTGGTGTCAAGATACCCGGTTGCACCCGGAACATCGATAATGTCAAGACCGGCATATATGCCAAGACCCTTTATCAGGTCCACAGCCGAGATAACGGAACCTGTGAGACCGTAGAGCTCATCAAATGTCCGGAAGGAGGGTGCATAACCCTGACCCCAGAACCAGATGGCATTTGCAGGATTCTTGCCTTCCTTTCTTCTCTTTTCATTGACAGGATGATTCTCAAGTATTGATATCGACTCTTCGATCAGCCTGCACAGGACATCACTGCCATCTCCTTTTGGCATATGGACCATCCGTTCCCCGCCTATCACATCATGAGGTGGAGTACAGTCTGCCTTAGCACCAAGATCATTGGACGCAACAAGCAAATGCCTGTAACTTATACCCGGATAGAACCTCAGCTCATCGGTCCCAAGCTCACCATCAATGGTTTCCATAAGCTCCCGGGCTTCTTCGCTTGTTATGTGGCCTGCACTGTGATCTGCAATATGATCATCATTTATTGTGATAAGGTTGCACCTGAACGCAACATCGTTCTTCTCCAGTGGAATACCCATACTGGCAGCCTCAAGCGGAGCACGACCTGAATAATAGACATCAGGATCATAACCCATAACTGACATATTCGCAACATCACTTCCCGGAGGCAAGCCTTCAGGAACATTGATAGCAAGTCCGGCAAGACCATTTTTGGTCATGTAGTCCATGTTAGGAGTACTGGAACTCTGAAGAACCGTCTTACCGCCCAGCTCATCCATGGAAAAATCTGCCATTCCGTCGCCGATGAGAATAATATATTTCAATGATACACCTCTTTTTGTAATAAACACGAACCTTCAAATGAAGGTATCGACAAAACTATAAAGACAATATGCTCATTTCAACAATGTTTAAATGTGCTTCGTGAATGGTGAGGTTTAATGAAATATATATATTTTGTACTTCTAGCAATATTTGTCATGCTCTTTGCAGCAACACCGGCAGCATCCCTTGATCCGAGCGAACCGATAATACATTATTCAGATAGTGTGGCGGAACGAGACACAAAACTATCATTGGCCCAGGGATATACCCTTGAGATAGTTGATATAAATGAGGACAACGGGGATGTCTGGGTAGAAATACGCCACAATGGAAAAATTGTCGAAGATGGAGAAGGATCTGGAAAGGAAAACGATCCTTTTGAATACATACTGACCATTGAAGCAGAGGATAATGACGATGAGGATGAAGAATACCTTATCTTCCGGGTCACTCCAAAAGAACTCGTCACCAGTGGAACGGATACAGCTACAAAAATAAGAATAGAGCAATTCAGGGACCCTACAAGGGACATAAAGGATTTCCTGATATATGACCAATCGGATTCAGTGAACATAGGCGAGGAGATGGACCTGGAAGAAGGCTACACACTCTCAGCATCAGACCTTGATGTGGATGAAGAGACCATTACAGTAACACTGAAAAAGAACGATCATGTGGTAAAAGAAGTAAAGGAAATGGAACCAGGGGATATTTTCAGCTACTACAAGAACGTAGACGGAGAAATCCGTACGATCTTCATTGCAAATGTTTATGACTTTTTTGAAAGCAGTGAATCACACATACTATTCCTGAAAGAGATCTCACAAAGGGAAGATGTGGAAGTTGAGAGTAATGTTGAGATCAGCATCCAGGGATTATCAGGAAACGTTGTCAGAGAGGGTGAAAAAGCTATCATTTCCTACGAACTTGGAAATGATGCAGCCAAAGTAACGATATCTCTTGATGAGGACAGCATAGACGTCCGCAATGATGTGGATGCAGGAACCTACCAGACAATCACCGAAGAGCTGGATAAGGGAACTCATGAAGTGATGATTGAAACCGTTTCAACGGATGGCAGCATCTCTTCAAAAGAAACCTCATTCACAGTTGACGGAGAGAGTTCGACCGAGGATAATGTGTCCGAAGAGGAAATCTCCGTACCGGACCAGGTTGATGATATCATCCAGAATACCGAGAATACCAGCAGCGAATTTTCCGACTCAGTTGAAGACGTAACAAAGTCCACTGCATTCACATATATTGTAGTCGCCTTCCTTCTTGCACTTACCGCATTCTTCTTCAAGAGAGAGTTTAGCTGATCAACTCTTTCTTTTCATTTTCACAGAGAGAAAATAGATACATTGGTTCATCGTTCATAATCTTTATATTACACTGCCGTGTTTATAGCCACATTCCAAATCAAGCCTAATACAGAACGTGATCAGACTATGAGATATGTAATGAAATTTGGCGGTACATCCATTGCTGATGGGAAGAAGATACGTCATGTTGCACAGCTTTTGATCAGTTACAGAGATGCCGGAGATCAGGTAGTTGCCATAACTTCTGCCCTCGGAGGCGTTACTGACGGACTGCTCACCAACGCAGCTGAAGCATCACAAAAAGGGAAGGTAGCCCAGATAAAGGAGTTCATGACGGAACTTGCCAAAAAGCACTATGATGCTATTGGTCATGCAATTGATGATGAGAGGATCGCTGATGATGTTATCGAAACCATCGACAGCCGTATAGATGAACTTGAAAAAGCACTTATCGGAATCTGTTATCTCGGTGAGCTGACACCACGTTCCATTGATTACATCTCATCATACGGAGAACGTCTGGCAGTGCCGATCATAAGTGGAGCAATACGCTCACTTGGAACGGACTCAATGCCATTTACCGGCGGAGAAGCAGGCATTGTCACAACAAGTGATTACGGAAATGCCCAGCCACTTGAGAAAAGCTATGAGCAGGTGGAGAACAATATATCGACCCGGGTGGAAACCTCTATCCCCGTGATAACCGGTTTCATTGCAGAAGATAAGAAAGGCATCATCACAACCCTTGGACGCGGTGGTTCTGACTTTACGGCATCCATTGTAGGTGCTGCCATTCAGGCAGATGAGATCTGGCTCTGGAAAGAAGTACACGGCATTATGACAACTGACCCGAAGATAGTTCCCGAAGCATCATCTATTCCCCAGATATCTTACATCGAAGCAATGGAAATGTCATATTTCGGCGCCAAGGTACTTCATCCACGTGCTATAGAGCCTGCAATAAAACATGGCATACCGGTTCGTGTTAAGAATACCTTTGATATAAAATATCCAGGAACACTTGTCGTTGCAGACCAGACCCGAAAGGAAGATGTGGTAAAAGCAGTAACACTGATCAGGAATGTGGCTGCCGTCAACATATCAGGAGCCGGGATGGTAGGAGCTATCGGTACAGCAGCAAGGATCTTTTCCGCACTTGCAAAGGCCGGTGTCAATATAATTATGATCAGCCAGAGCTCATCCGAAGCCAACATGTCCCTTGTTGTTGATGATGCCCACCTCAAGAGTGCTGTAAAAGCATTGAAATCCGAGTTCAACAAAGATATTGTCAGGGAAGTGGCCTACGACAAAGATGTCTGTGTGGTCGCTGTGGTGGGTGCCGGAATGGACGGTATACCAGGCGTCGCAGGAAAAGTATTCGGAGCCCTTGGAAAGGGCAAGATCAACGTAATAATGATTAGCCAGGGTTCATCCCAGCACAACATCTCCTTCGCCATCAGTGAAAAGGATGCAGAGGAGGCAGTAAGAGTACTGCATAAGGAATTCGACCTCGGATCAAAGAAAACATCCGGACAATAAAAGGAGGCCTTCAAAGTTGAGTGATAAACATCTTACATACGCAGATTCCGGAGTGGATATCGAGAAAGAGGAATCCACTATCAAAGCACTGACAAGTGGAATGACATACAGACGCGAGGGCCTTGGCGCTCCGCTCACTGATATTGGCCACTATGCAGGACTCATCGAGTTCGGAGAGTATGCATTGGCAATGGCAACTGACGGCGTCGGTTCAAAGGTGCTCATTGCAAATGAAATGAAGCGCTGGAACACAGTTGGTATCGACTGTATCGCCATGAACGTAAACGACCTTCTGGCCATCGGTGCAGAACCGATCAGTTTTGTGGATTACCTTGCACTTGAAGAGCATACTGATGAATTCGCACGCCAGATCGGTGAAGGACTTACCCGGGGTGCAGAAATATCAAAGATGACCATCGTCGGCGGGGAAACAGCAACCCTTCCGGAAATCATAAATGGCTTCGACCTTGCAGGAACCTGCCTTGGAATGGTAAAGAAGAATGAGATCATAACCGGTGAAAAAGTGCAGCTTGGCGATGTCCTTGTAGGAATTCCAAGTAGCGGTGTTCACAGTAATGGCTACACCCTTGTAAGGAATATAGTCGACCAGTCAAAACACTCATATCACGACAACTTCCCGTACAACTCTGAGACCACCATTGGTGACGAACTACTGATACCAACCCGCATTTACATGGAAGTACTCGATGTAATAAAAGAATGTGACGTCCACGGACTTGCACATATTACCGGAAGCGGACTACTGAAGCTCAAAAGAGTTACCGATCTTGGATTTGATTTTACAGATCCTATCGAGCCAAATGACATCTTCAAGTTCCTTCAAGAAGAAGGAAATGTGGACGATCTTGAGATGTACCGTACTTTCAATATGGGAATGGGATTTTTGATAGTTCTTCCGGAAGCTGACGCTAAAAAGGCTGCAGAAATGACAGGAGGAAAGATTGTCGGAAAGATCGTCGAAAGCGGAATTCGTGTTGGTGACCTCGAGATAGTATAACATGGCATGCATCAACGACATACCCTATGAAATACTCCTGAAAGGAGCAACACCGCAGCAATGTGAGGACTTTGTCAAAAAGGAATGTGATGAGGTCTATCACGTTAAAGGTGGTTACAAGATACGAGGAGTGCTTCTCCGCGGCGGAGATTCCATTCCCATAGGAATCAAAGGAAATGATCTAATATTCCAGTTCATAAAACCCTGCAGCGGTCTTTTCATCCTGAGAATTCCGGATGCACAGGACGAGATCGAAAAGATACGCAATAAAATGAAATGATCAGATCTTTGATCGTCTTGCATTCTCCATAACGCAACCAAGAAAACCCGGGGAAGGGAACTCATGAACTGACGTGGCAATTATCATTCCACCCCCAACTTTTTTTACTACCATTACAGCCTGATCATCGTCATTTCTTAAGATGATATCACCGTCTGTTTCAGAGAAGTAACCGTCACACTCCACCATCTGACCAGGGTTCTCGACTATCCACTGTGCCTCATGCTCACCCACCCTGTGAAGATGTGTTTCCCCGTGTTTTTCTATGTACGTAAGCTGCATCGGTAACCAGCTGTGATCATATTTTGTGACAAGTGCTCCAAAGACAACAAGTGAACCACCGGCACTTACGAACTTCTCAAATGCCTTGCTGTTCCTTTCAATTCCCGGAAGTATCTTTGTATATGCTGAATTGGCAAACCCTGTTGGGACGATGACACATTTACATGCAGGAAGAAAAGGAGTGCCTATAGACGTAGAAAGAACACGCTGGCATTTCAGGCCATTTTCTTCAAACAGTTTTTCAAAAAGCAACGGATTATCCCAGATCAGCATCACATCTGTCATGAGAGGAACTAAACATTAAAGGCTCTTAAATTTTCCTGCCCGCAGGAGTGTAATAGATATCAATTACCCATTATACTGCAATAGAGATCCAGATCATAAATTGAAAAAGCGATAGCAAAAGAAATGAACACATAAAAAAGAAGAGAAAATGAGAGTTTAAGTACTCTCATATAGTGTTAAGATACCTTTCGACCTCCCAGTCGTGTACCTGAATACGATATGCATCCCAGTCAGCCCTTGCAAGCCTTAAGACGTTCTCGTGGACGTGCTCACCAAGAGCCTCACGCAGCAGATCGTCCTCAGCAAGGTAGTTTGCAGCGTCCTTGATGGTTGGTGGGAGCGTCTCTATGCCAAGATCCTGAAGACCCTTGTCGGAAAGTTCGAAGATGTTCTCTTCCCTGTTCTCTCCCGGATCGATCTTGTTCCTGATACCGTCCAGGCCTGCTGCGAGGATAGCAGCGAAGGTTATGTATGGGTTACATGATGGGTCAGGACTCCTGAGCTCCACACGAGTACCCTTGCCTCTTGCAGCCGGGATACGGATGAGAGAGCTTCTGTTGGCGCCTGACCATGCAATGTATACCGGTGCCTCGTAACCAGGTACGAGACGTTTGTAAGAGTTTACAAGTGGATTGGAAATAGCTGTAATAGCCTTTACGTGTTTAAGCAGACCGCCAATAAAGTAGCGTGCTTCGTCGCTGATCTGCATGTCACCCTCAGGATCGTAGAACGCATTTTCCCCGTTCTTTGAAAGGGAAATGTTCACGTGCATACCGGAACCGTTCTCACCAAAGATAGGCTTTGGCATGAAGGTTGCATGTAATCCATTGAGCTTTGCAATAGTACGGGTAACATACTTGAAGGTCATTACATCATCAGCAGTGGAAAGTGCACCGCCATACTTGAAATCGATCTCATGCTGACCGAAAGCGACCTCGTGGTGAGATGCCTCGATATCAAATCCAAGATCCAGGAGCGTCAGTACGATATCACGGCGTACATCCTCTGCAAGATCAGCAGGTGCAAACTCAAAGTACCTGCCGAAATCATGAGGTATTGTGGTTGCTTTGCCATTCTCCTTCTCGAAGAGGAAGAACTCAAGCTCAGGACCTACGTTAAGTGTAAAGCCCATATCCTCAGCTTCTTTCATAACTTTCTTGAGGACATATCTGGGATCTCCTGCAAAGGGAGTTCCATCAGGCAGATAGACATCACACACCATCCTTGCAACAACGCCCTTAGACTGGTTCCATGGAAGTATTGCAAATGAGGAGACATCGGGTTTCAGGACCATATCCGATTCATTGATACGGACAAAGCCTTCAACAGAAGAGCCGTCAAAGGAGATTCCCGAACCAAGAGCTTTTTCTACCTGTGTCACCGGGATCTCAACGTCTTTCACGACACCCTGAATGTCCGTGAACTGCAACCTGATAAACTTAACATTGTTTGCCTCAATGGCCTTGAGTACATCTTCTTTGGTATTAATATTCATTGAATCGCCCACATCAATGGATTGATTTGTGCCTAATTGCTTTAAAGATAATATGATATTATTGTTTAAAACCTACCTTTCATATATCATGTTTTTGGTAAAAATGGATATTTCTTTGATATAAAAATGGATAGATCCTTTGAAAATTAGTCTGTAAAAGGATAAGGTAAATGAAGGGAACTGGAGATCCCTGTTTGAGGGGATATTTCTTGAAATCCAATTATTTTGACGGACGGAATCTTTCAGTTTCCCTTATCAGAAGCCAATCTATAATTGACAGGAGTAGGATATATAGTCACTGGTAAAAACCATCAACTTTTACACCTAACCCCTGTTATGACCTATTTAAACAAAGCGAATGCCCACATCATGCATCTTGTTGCGTATGGCAATGTTTATCACCAGAGGTGTCAGTGACTCCACCATACCTGAGGTCTCAATAGGACCAATATCAAGAGGACGCATATTTGGGATCTCTCTTACAAGATCGAAGACTATTTTCTTGGAGTGCATGCAGTTTCCACAGACCGCGATATCATAATCAAGTTCAAGGTCAAGATCTGCAAGCTTCTTTGCAGGAACATTATGGAAAGCTGATACCAGCTCAATGCTTTGTGGCAAGAGACGTACCATTTCCTCGGCGGCACTGCCTGCAGCAGGAGTTGTATAACAGAAATAATCAGCATTGTATTCTGAATCCTTAGCATTAATGGTCACAGGACTATTGCTATGATCATCCTGCCGGATGTAACAGCGGTCCTTCTCCATAGGAACCACCACAGAAACTACGATCTGATCTTTCAGGACAGGAGTTATCAACTCAATGACAGATGGCACCTGCTCATAGCGTATTGCAAAGAGAATAATATCTGCACCCTCTGCTGCGGACTTATTGTCCGTTCCCTCGACAGTTGCATCAATACCCCTATCACGCAGGACCTGAGTATATTCAGCTGCAACGTCCATGGCTTTTTCTGCACTTCTGGAGCCTATTACCACATCATGTTTCGGACCCCAGCGTAAAGCAAATCCTTTACCAATATTACCAGTTCCACCAAGTATTGCGATCTTCATAACAATCCCATTAATCTTCCAAGTTAGTTATATCTGTTTTGACGAGTAGAAAAGCAATACGGGCAAAAAGAGAGGGGAAAAAACCCATCTCTTCAAGACCCAAAAGGTATTTTTGAATTCTTAAGCAATGCTTAGTACAACCATCCACGGTCTGACATTGCTTCAACAACACGGTTGATAGCGACAACGTATGCAGCGGTTCTCATCTCGATGTTGTATTCCTTGGATGCCTCGAGGACTGCGTGGTATGCGTTTGTCATCTTAGCATCGAGACGGTTGTGGACACGCTCTTCACTCCAGCGGTACATGTAGAAGTTCTGGACCATTTCGAAGTAGGACACAGTAACTCCGCCACCGTTACAGAGGAAGTCAGGGATCATGTGTATACCTTTCTTGAAGAGGATCTCATCTGCTTCAGGTGTTGTTGGACCGTTTGCAAGTTCTGCGATGATCTTTGCCTTGATCTTGTCTGCGTTCTCGTGTGTGATGACGTGCTCAAGAGCTGCTGGGACAAGTACATCGACATCAAGCTCAAGGAGGTCTTCGTTGGAGATTGGTTCTGTTCCTGCGAGGCCGACAACTGAACCGGTTTCCATCTTGTGGTCCTGTGCTGCCTGTGCGCTGAGACCATTCATGTTCACGACGCCGCCCCTGCTGTCACTGACAGCAACGACCTTACATCCGAAGAGCTCTTCACAGAGAGTGCCTGCGAAGTAACCTGCGTTACCATATCCCTGGATTGCTACTGTTGCGTCCTTGAGTTCGAGACCGATCTCTTTTGCTGCTTCACGGACTGCGTAGAGACCACCACGAGCTGTTGCGTCGCCACGACCGAGTGAACCACCAATGCTGAGTGGCTTACCGGTGATGACACCAGCCTGGTTCTTACCGGAGAACTTGGAGAACTCGTCCATCATCCATGCCATCATCTGTGGGTTGGTGTAGACATCCGGTGCAGGTACATCCTTGTCAGGACCTACGATCATTGAGATGCTTGAAATGAATTTCCTTGAAAGGCGCTCGAGTTCACCAGCGGACATTCCCTTAGGGTTGCAGATAACTCCACCCTTACCTCCACCGAGAGGGATGTCCATTACTGCACATTTCCAGGTCATCCATGCTGCAAGTGCCTTGACTGTGTCAACGGTCTCTTCTGGGTGGAAGCGGATACCACCTTTGGTTGGACCCTTTGCATCGTTGTACTGTACCCTGAATCCCTGGAAGACCTTGATGCTTCCGTCGTCCATGCGGACAGGAAGGGATACGTGCATTTCCCTCATTGGGTTTCTGAGGATCTCGTGGATACCTTCATCAAGCTCAAGTATATCTGCGCATTTCTTTAACTGCTTTCTTGCATTTTCAAATGGGTTCTGTTCTGCCATGTGATTTACCTCGCATTTAATTTTAGATAATAATTCTATTTTTTAAAAAAGCCATGGAAATTATATAGCCTTTTTTGTTAACACTTTATTGTGATCATCTCATTGGTAGTTATAAAGATGTTATCACCAGTGTGATGACTAGGCTAGCTATTACCGATATGAAGTATATAATTATTTTGGTACTGAATTACCTTCCAATTAATTAAGATAAGAGATGAAAACGAGAAGAAGAGAGATATATTATAAGAAATCCCTCTTTAAAATTGCCACCAACTCTTTCGAATTCGGCATTTTTTCTTTGACATTTCCGAAAACTATTTCAAGATCATAAGTCAGACGCATAAATCCTACTGACAGATCAATAGCATCCACCAATGCACAACTGACCCCCGGAACAAGATCCATACTGAGTTATTGCCACCACAATACGTCATCTTTATATTACACTACCATATAGTACTCCATGGCGCATTGTAAGGTCCTTGCACGAGAATATGGCAGAGCCTTTCTGTGAATGTACAGACAACCTCAATGCGGCACATACGATAATGCAACATACGCCTGACACGAGGGAAACCGGAAGGGACAGCGGGGATCCCAATAGGATGATCTTTCGGAGTTAGTGGGCCGGGCTACAGCATTATCGACATCTTCTCGATCATACCATATCCCATATAATTCAATAAAGGTCACAGACATGTCTTTTGAAAATTCACTAAAGGATAAAGGGGATAGTATTACCATTGATCTGGAAGTGACACCAGGCGCAAAAAAGTCCTGTTTTCCCGGTGGCTACAACCAATGGCGGGAGCGCATCGAAATAAAACTTACAGCCGCTGCCCAGAAAGGTAAGGCCAACAATGAGCTTATAGAGACCCTCGCAGACTTCTTTAACATAAACACTTCAAGCATCAGTATAAGGTCAGGTGCAAGAAGCACAAAAAAGACAATTGAGATAACCGACCTTGATTATAGTAAAGCAGCAGGGTTGCTCAGAGAGTGTTTCGAGAATATAAGTTGAAACTTGTCGAAATAACGAAGCCACCAATAATATATACAATGGTTCGTATATAAAAAAGAATGACGCTTACTCAAGTTCTTACAAATCCAAACGGCTTTTTTGCAGAAAAGATGAAGACCGAAGTGGAAATGAAAACCCCGCTTATGATCGTACTTCTCATTGCAGTCCTCGGCGCGATAAACGCCGTAATAATGACGCAAAAGATCATGGAAATATTGCCACCTGAAGCAGCAGCATTTGCAAGCATAGGGGCAATTGCAGGAGGAATCGGTGCATTTATAGGGGCGATCATTATGTGGGTCATTTATTCAGGAGTATTCTATGCGATCTCATCCATCCTGGGCGGAGAAGGAACGTTCAAGCGAGTACTCGAAGTTGTTGCCTACGGATTCATCCCATCCATTGCAAACAGTATCATAGGGACCATAGTAATGGCAACATCATTCTCAGTAGAGAACTTTGACATGCAGAACCCGGAACTTATGGAACAGGCAATGCTCAATGACCCCACCATGAAAATGTCAATGATAGTCGGGATCCTTTTCACATTATGGAGTGCTAACATCTGGATATTCGGACTTGTTCATGCAAGACACATGACCGTGAAGAACGCAGCTATATCCGTACTGGTGCCTGTAGGACTCTATGTATTATACACTGCAAGTAAATTCATAGGTGCATAAAGTGACACTAAAGGCCATTATAAGCATAACACTGGTGCTGCTTCTGGCATTTACTGCCCCTGCAGCAGCCGATACTGACATACGCCCAACCGTGGTCGTAGACTATTCCATGGAACCTGCGGTCCTGATGCCGGGAGATACCGGAACCATCACCATATCCATAGAAAATATGGCAAATGGAGAGATCTATGTACAGGAAGATGAGAAGACCTTTGACATGAACGCCTACATTGCCAGTATAGCACTTGGCGGTAACGACGATATCGAGATCCTCAATAAAGAGCATACGGATATCGGCCTTCTGGGACCCCGGGACACCATCAAGCTGGCATTCAACATACGTGCAAAGGAAACAGCAGAGAATGGCGTCCACTTCCTTACCATGGAACTTGTGGGTGGCAGTGACATGAACGATCTCAACTACAACATCCCAGTCAAGATCGATGGCAGGAACTTAAGGCTTATAATGGCAACAATGCCAACAACAGTGATGAACGAGATATCAACAATAGAACTGGATATCATCAACACAAGGCCAAATGATGTGAACAATGTCATAATCAAAGCCGAAGGAGAAAATGTTTCTTTTAATCCTGCAGAGGTCTTCGTGGGGACCATACCTGCAAGCGATAAGACCACAGTTGACATCACCCTCAACACCATGGCATCTTCAAGCGGAACGAAGAACATCTCGTTCACAGCCTCATTTTTCAATGGCGATAACTACCATGTTTCCGGAAATGAAGATACAGAAATAAACGTAGTAAGCCAGCCATCATTGATCTTCACCGGTATCGAAGTGACAAAGATTGGGAACAAGTATTCACTTATTGGAGATATCAATAATTTCGGTACGACCGATGCAAAGAACGTACTGGTGTCTATTGCCGAATCAGAAAATATCACACCTATGCAGCCTTATGCGAACTACTTCGTCGGCACACTGGAAGCAGATGATTTTAGCAGTTTCGAACTGTCTGCACGCATCCTGACCTCTGACGTCAAAGAAATACCCATCCTTATCGAATTCCGTGACACAGACAACGTATATTCATCTGTGACAGGCTATATTGATCTTGAAAGTGCTTCAGCCCCAGAAGGCGGGGAACAGGAAACCCCCCTATGGATGTGGGGAGTCATTGGAATCATAACCATTGCAGTTGCCGGAGTCATCGTCTATACCTGGAAGAAACGCGAGGTAGCAGAAGAGGAAGAAACGGACGATGAGGACGAAGACGGATTCGATGAAGACGAAGATGATGATGATGAAATCGAAGAATGATGGGGAACCTATGTCCGATCCGATAGTCCAGTTACAAAATGTCAGGAAGATCTATACCCTGGGAACAAGTGAGATACATGCACTCAACGGGGTCAACATATCCATTGAAAAAGGAGATTTTGTCACAATAATGGGATCATCCGGTTCAGGAAAATCCACACTTCTTAACATGGTAGGCTGTCTTGACACACCCACATCAGGTAAAGTCAAGATCAATGGAACGAATATAACCAAACTTGATGATGACAGGCTTACAGCCATCCGCAGGGACAATATAGGCTTCATTTTCCAGCAGTTCAACCTGATCCCAACCCTGACTGCGATCGAGAATGTTGAGATTCCCATGATATTCAGCAGGATCACACCAACCCTGCGAAAAAAGCGGGCCATGCATGCACTGGAACAGGCACAGCTCGATCCGGAATATGCATCCCATCGCCCGAACGAGCTATCTGGAGGACAGCAACAGAGAGTTGCCATTGCCCGTGCCCTTGCAAATGAGCCACCGATACTTCTTGCTGATGAGCCTACCGGAAACCTTGACTCTAAGACAGGGAAGAGTATAATGGAGTTGCTGGTCCGGCTAAATGAAGAAGGCACTACCTTGATCGTTGTCACCCACGACCATAAACTTACTGAATACTCCAATAAGACCATCGTACTAATGGACGGAGAGGTTTCCGATGATATCTATTGAAGATATACAGAGCAACATGTACCTGCAACTTGCAAAGAGAAATCTCAAGCGGCAGACCTTCCGGACAGTACTTGCAGCCATAGGCATAATCATTGGCGTCATTGCCATCTCATCCATGGGGATACTCGGGAACAGCCTGAAAATGTCGGTCACCGATTCATTCGGTGACATTGGAGACAAACTTCTCATATACCCTGCACCTGGAGAGGACGGAGTCACCGAAAAGCAGATCAGCCAAATGAAAAAGGTGCACGGCATAGATGCCATAATCCCTGCCTATTCAACAGGAGACCGGGTTGAATATAAGAACAGCTATACCTTTGGGTCCATCTATAGCATCGAACAAGAGGATCTGGAAAAACTGGTAGAAGTGGAAGACGGACAGTTCTTCAAATCCGGTTCTACGGATTGTGTAATAGGTGCCTCCATTGCCGAGACCCTTGACCTGAAGACCGGAGGCAAGATAGAGATAGGAGATTCAAGGCTCAGGGTAGTAGGTATCCTGAAAGAACGCGGGATGGGATTCGACATCAATGCCGATACAGGAGTATTCACATCGATCCAGATGTATGAAAAGATGTACCCTGAAGAGAGGGATGAATATGATTTTGTCGTCGTCCGGGCAGAAGAACTTGACCAGGTTGATGACATAAAAGAAGATATTGAAGATCTTCTGAACAGGAAAGAAGAAGTAATAACCGTTTTCGCGACCAATATCATCCTTGAGAGCATAAATGAAGCATTCAAGTCCATTTCCCTTTTCCTCATGGGGATAGGTTCGATCTCACTAATAGTAGCAGGTGTCAGCATATTGAACGTCATGCTCATGTCCACAATGGAACGCACCAAAGAGATCGGTGTGATGAAAGCAGTCGGAGCCTCACGAAAGGACGTGCTCACAATGTTCCTTCTGGAAGCCCTGCTTCTGGGAATTGCTGCAAGCCTTATCGGAGGTTTGTTTACAATCGGAGCAGGATATCTAATACTTTCACTGGTGGTAAAGAATACATCATACCTGTTCTCATTGTCAACATTACTCTACATACTTGAGGGAATCCTTTTCGGTGTTGCTACAAGCCTTATTGGCGGAATGTATCCTGCATGGAAAGCATCGAATATGAGACCACTCGATGCATTGCGTTACGAGTGAGAACAACCCAGAAAAGCAGAATTTTTTTCTATTAAAAATAGAGAGAAAGAGGATATATAAAGATAAAGAAAAGGTGGTCATTCCTCGGAAAGCCCACCCATATCTTCGAACTCGAGTCCTTCAAGTTCTTCTTTTAATCTGTCCAGGTCTTCCTGTGAGATAGAGGTAGTGTTATCAGACCCGTTTGAGGTATCCTCGCCCTCAGGGATGGTTTCTGCCAGACCATCGGCCACATTTTCAACTCCGTTTTCATCAATATCCTCTGAGACAGCTGTCGTATCCTCTACAACGACATCATCCATTTCTTCTTCAGGGACATCCCTATTTTGAGCACAACCACTAACAAGCAACATCGTAGCAATAATTAAGATCGCAAATATCATTCGTTTCATTTTATCAGTCCCCCCCTGACGATCATGCCATATGCCTCATTCAGGTATCCATGTGCTGATATCATATTTCCCCTGGCTATCCGGAGATAGTTGTTGCCGTTTGAGAACTTGATCAATGGCTGACCGGGAACACTCACCTGTTCGTATTCTTCTTCAGCATTGTCTATATTTGTCCTTGCATCCTCGATCTCGGCCTTTGCCAGATCCAGCTTTTCAATGACAAGGTCATTATTATCCATATCTTCGGCTGCCTCACGCAGTTTTGATTCATAGTCCTCAAGGGTATCTGCATGCTCGTTTGCTGTGTGTACCCACACAAACCCACTGTTCCTTGCAACATCGGAAACAAGCTCAAAATAGCTTCCGACCATTTTAAGGAAAACTGCACCCAACTGGAACCTGTTCTCCACACCATCGACATCTGCCCTTAGCTCATCAATCTTCACAAGATTGACATCGACATCTTCCTGAATGCTCTCCTTCAGATTAACAGGAATGTCAGGATTCTCGGCTACTTCAAGGTCTTTCCATATCAGCCATGCTTCAACTTCATCAAGTGCAGCATGCAATGCATCTTTACCGGTATCGATGACATTCTGGTTATTTTCCTCGGTCTTGTCTGCTGCCCATTCGATCTTGGCATCCCTGTGCTCAGACTGGGCTTCGACACTTGCCTGTTTTGCATCATGCCATGCCTGTTTTGCATCACTTGATGACAACGCACTTACAGCTATTGGCTGCAAGAGGAGCATAGCCAACACAAGCAATGCAATAAAAGATATTTTTTTTAGTTTCATGTCCGTTCTCCCGAATTACAGATGCCTTCATCAGCAATATAACATTTTGGAGCTTTTCTGAAGAACTTATGAAAAATAACGATCAAGATCAGAGTGAAGAATTGATCAGTGACTGATAAGGAACTGACAAACCGACAAATGATATAAGGGACTTCTATCAAAAATAAGACTCATGAACACTTTGCATGTGGAAACCCGGGAAGAATGGAGAAAATGGCTTGAAAAGCATAATTCCACTGAAAAGGACATCTGGCTGGTTCACTACAAGAAGCACACCGGCAAGCCCATACTCCAATATGATGATGCCGTTGAGGAAGCGATCTGTTTTGGCTGGATAGACACCCTTATTCGCAGGATCGATGAGGAAAGGTATGCCCAGAGATATACCCCTCGCACTGAGAGAAGTCAATGGTCGGAAACGAACAAGCAAAGGGCACGGAAAATGATAGAACTGGGCAAAATGACAGAGAAAGGTTTGCAGAAACTTGGCAATGCACTCAATGAAAAACCAGCGCAATCAAGGATAAAAGCAACTGATATTCCGGCAGATATGAAAGCAGCCTTAAAGGCAGATGAGCAGGCATGGAAGAATTTTTCAGCCTTCGCCCCGGGTTACAGAAGAAACTACATCGAATGGGTACTTGATGCTAAACGTGAGGAAACAAGGCTCAGAAGAATAGAAAGCGTTGTAGAAAGAGCACGTGAAAATAAAAAGCCAGGGATGATGTGACCAAATATCACTGGCCACATCCCTGAAATTAAAAACCTTAATTAAGTGAGTCCCTGACGATCTGGGCTGTACCCTCGCCTTTGAATGACTTAATGAACAGAAGGGTCTCAGCATAGCACATTGCGTCAATTGCAGCTTTTGTGTCATCGGACACAGAGTATATCCTGTCAAAGAACTGCTTGACTGCAAACTTGCTGAACTTGCCAAATATCTCAGTGTCGTTCTTACCAGGTGCTTTCTCCTTATAGGTCTCAATTGTCCAGTTACGGATATCCTGATAAAGTTCAGGTTCGTAGACCTTGAATATGTCCCAGACGATGTTCTGATAGAAAGTTGCCACATTTCCTTTGACGATATCGCCGTGAGGGAAATTGTTGTGGATCAGATCACGTGGAGTACCTGTAATACCGTGCTGTGCGATCCTCACGTCCAGGTTATTGTCCTTCAGTGCCTGTGCAACTGCAATTGTCTGATCGATGTCGATGGACACCTGTTCAATAAGATTACCACTGGCATCATAGGTATTTCCGTGTGCACTTCCATTGGCGATTGCCAAAAAGTGAGGGAAGACACCGTTCTCGTTCAATGCCTTGATGAATGTAACTGCCTCTTCCGGACTGGTAAGTACCCTTCCGTGCTCATCTTCCCTGCCAATCTCACCAACCTCTACTTCAAGACCATATCCCTTGTCCCCCATGTTCTCCTTGATGTGAAGACCGATCTTTGTGGTTGCATCGATATTGTCAGCAAGCTCTTCGCGCAGGTTCCCACCCTGGAAATTGAACAGATGAGATGCGTCAATTGCAAATGATGTGAATCCTGCATCGATCTGTCCGCTTACAAGGGCCTTTGTAGACTCGATGTCTTCATCATCCCCTTTCTTGATACCGATGTGATCAGCATGCAAAGCCCACATATCAAAACCGACTTCCTTTGCTGCCTCTCTTGCCATCCTTGAAAGGTCTGATGGCTTCAATCCGGCATATCCACCTTCAAGATTACACTCGGACCTTGCAAGCTCGAAGATAAGTGGGGCATCCATGTCCTTAGCAGCGCTCATAATGCCTTTCATGACAAGTGCTATCCTCGGGTTAGCGGTCATTATAATAGTGTCCTTGTCAAGCAGGCTCTTAAACATTAATGAACTTGGTATTGGCTCAAAATTATTATTGGTCATATTGGTACCTTCAAATTTCTTTCAGCTATTTTTGATACTTAATAGACGTTTCAATTCATAATCATTTCTATCCAAAATGAAATCGCCCCAATATGAAATAAAAATACCAAAAAAGATAAATACACAACATCTAATGTGATTAAGATAAAATGAGGGGGCTAAGCCAATGAAACATCTCCTGGAACTGGAAAATAAACTTTCAAACATGACAACTGACGAAATCTACAACTATGCAAAAGAGAACTATCCGGAAGAACCGAACATGTGGATGGGAAAGAAAAAGCTGGTAGTTCGCAGAATAGTCAATTATGAAAGGAACAAGATGAACATTGCAGAGACCACAGAGTGAACTAAGCTCTGCTCTTTTTGATATAGCTGATATAGCATACCTTCTTCAAAGGCCATTTGTAATACTCAGGAACCAGAGATAGTCTGGATCAACCTGACTATCACAAATTCATAGATCAAAATACTCAGTATCACAAATACCAGTATAGAGATCAGGCCCACTATCGGACAGGTTACCCTGTCACCTTTATTTTTCTTGTAACACAATTTCATCCAGCATACACCCCACACTGCACAGAGGAAATTATCATATAAAGATTGAACTTACAGCTATTTCAATTTTTATAAGAGAGTGGGAATTAAACCATTTGACGAAACAGAAAAATAGAAAATAGAAGCAGAAAAAGGAAAAGGAAAAGATAAAGACAAAAATGGGAAGAAAAAGGAGAAATGTTGTATTAATTAACACTCCTCTTCCACAAGACTGGCACCAACACCCATAACGCGTATTCTTGTTTCAAGTGGGTGATCCCAACCGTCAGGGATGATCTCTTCCTTCTCCACATCAACCTTTACATGTTCAGGATCCAGACCTGCATCGGCCATATACTGGATGATCGTTTCCCTTCCTGTCGTCGTGGCATATTCAAGAGCTTCTTCATACTCATAGAAATTCATTCGTCCTTTCTCAGAGAAAACATAGAATTCCCAATCTGGAGCTGCCATTGAAACAGGCCTGACAAGGAAATCCACCCTGCGAATACCTTTTGCTGCCAGCGCACCCGCTGCATTACCAACATTCGAGAATTCAGGGACCACTATATCCGCATCAAGTATTTCTTTGAGATTATCAAGATATGCAACCACCGGACCGCCTATCAGCACCACAGGCATCTCTACCTTGAACTTTGTAGGAGACTCGATGTCGAATATCTTACGGATCTCGTTCTTGGGCACACCCTCCAGGAAGAAGGACATGAGATCGGATGCCATGTTCTTGGCAAATTCCTGTTTTACAAAAGCAGCAAACTCCTGAGCATCCCTTTTGCACAGGGAACCAAGATACTTTGCACCTATTTGCGCTGCCTCGACAGTGTGTTCTTCATAATCACCAAGCACGTGCAATGCATCTGTAGGTGTAAAACCAATGGTCTGTATCAGGCGTTTCTGAATCAGAAGATCGATATGTTTAGCTGAAGGATACTTTTTCAGACGATACTTGATCTCCCTTAATGATGTAGGGGTCTCTGATATTGCGGCAAGTACCTCTTTTTCCATGTCGGTTATGTCGATCGGATCGTATCCGGTCCTGATGAAGAACTTGGTTGGCTGGAAATTCGTACCAAGCAATCCTTTAGAAGGCATGGGGTTCGTCTTAAGCTGCTCAAGGAATTCAGGATAAAGATCTGCAGCACGACAAAGTGGGATCACCCTCCTTGGTCCGATGTTGACGTGATTGTCCTTAACCCATACATCACTGTCACCCCCCATTGCAGAGGTCTCCATCTTGATGGCCTTGACCCTTGTCTTCCAGCCGCCCACGACAGCACCTGACTCACTCATGTCCGGAACACCGCCATTTATGACAGAAATATCAGTACTCGTCCCACCCACATCGATCACAGCACAGGTCTCGTTGCCGGTCAGGAAAGATGCACCCACAAGACTGCCCGCCGGGCCTGAGAAGATAGACTCGATCGGCTTTTCAAGGGCACTTCTGATACCAATGACAGAACCATCACATTTGAGCATGAAAACATTTGCATCCACTCCTTTGGAAACAATATACTGTTCCACAGTAGACATGAAATTCTCAGTGATAGGAATAAGCTGGGCATTAAAGAATGCAGTAACTGCCCTTTCGAAAGCTCCAAGGTCCTGTGAAAGCTCATGAGCACATACAACAGGAAGCCCCGTAGTTTCCTTGACGATCTCTTTTACCCTTAGTTCATGGTCATGATTACGAATACTAAAATAGGACGAAACCGCAAATGCTGCGACACGGTCTTTGATACCTGCTGCAAAGGCCTTTACAGCATCCTCATCCAGAGGTGATGCCTCTATACCATTATAGTTATGCCCACCATTTACCTGAGTAAAATGTTCAGTTGGAAGGTCCTTATTTACCTCATAATTTCCAACAAGGATCAGACCTACAGGAAAACCCGTGCCTTCCAAAATACTATTCGTGGAAAGTGTGGTTGAAACGGATACAACCTTAATGTCCTTGAGATATTCCTGATCGATTCCATCGATCGCATTTCTTATGCCCTCCAGAGGATCAGGATATGTTGTAAGTGCTTTGTTAGAAGCAATGATAACCTCATCCGAATCCCTCAGGAGTACTGCGTCTGTGTAAGTTCCACCTGCGTCTATACCAAGACTGTATTTCATCCAAAACAACTCCTTTATCTCATGAAATGAACAATTTGAATGCTGGCCTTTCAAACTGGCCTTTAACTAATCGATTAAAAAGGTGACCTATACATAAAGATATCGTATTTATTTATCACTGTTAACTTCTAAAAACGACATCAATCGACACATACATAATATAAATAATAAGAAAAAAGGTAATAAATAATTGAAACTTTCCATTTATAAAGATAGATGATCGGATTGGAAGTATGAACAAAAGGAAATCCAACAATGATGATCTTCAAATTTTAACATATTAGGACCATCCATCCAATCTTTCATCCAATATTCCATTCAGCCTTCCACCTATTCTCAGTTCTATAATTTCAAGGGCTTAAAATTGAAAATTACCAGGAAATTGGTGATCCCCTGCAGCTGATTCAACATAATTAGAAATGTCGAGGCAAGCGTTGAGAATTTCTCAATGAGATCAGTAAAGAATGAATCTTTAAATATATTAATTATTACTCGTGATGCATATATAACAATAAATGTATAGTTAAACATGAGGATATATCGTCAAGTCATGTGGTGGAAGTGACTCGAATGAAAAAAGATGATTTCTCATGGAAAAACAGCGAGATCGAGTATCCGGAAAGGTGCAGGAGAATAGTTCCCAAGCCAGTATTTGAAGAAAAAAAGTATCCGGAAAGGTTCGGAAAAATAATTGCAATCCCAATATATGAAGAAAAAAGGAATGCTGCCGAGGACCATACAATGACCAATGATCATAATGTACTCAGTGATGAAGAAATTGGTTATGGTATCATCGACACTTTCAAAGAGCGTATGCGAAACATGTTATCTGATCACAGGCACAATCAGAACCATTGAAAGAGATAACAGCATAGCATCATCTTCAACACACCCATTTCCATGGCACATACCATTCACCAACAAAAGTAGCAGTAATGGATCAATTTAAAAATATAAACTTATACTGCAAATTTTGCAATCAGATACATATAAGAATGGATATCTAAATATATTAAGTACTAATCGTGACTTATATATACCACCACCAACATAGTCAGACTTGAGGATATATCGTCAAGATGTGCGCTGGAAGTGACTCGAATGGAAAAACACGATTTCTCATGGAAGAACAACCACATAAAGTACCCTGAAAGTTTCGGTAAAATTGTTGCCATCCCAATATCTGAAGAAAAAGAGGATGCTGTCGATAATCACACAATGGTCAATAACCGTATGATTCTCGACGATAAAGAAGTAGGCGATGTTATCATCGACTCTTTCAAAGAGCGTATGCGAAACATGTTATCTGATCACAGGCACAATCAGAACCATTGAAACAGATAGCATTATAGCATTAGTTTTCAACACACTTTATTCTACTGTACATGCCATACACCAACAATGGTAGTAGCAATACTGCAAAAACGTTCTTTACTTCATCAGGCATGATCTCACTGGCACTTCCTGCTATTGAAAGTGCATCGGTGCCCAGACTTGAGTATATCTGATCGAGAACGAGTCCACTGATAACTGCACACAATGCTATTGATGCAAGATAAACTGCAGTGGTCCTTTTACCAAGGAATTTCAGTACCATGGTGATCGTGGCTGCGTTAGTAGCCGGTCCTGCAAGCAGGAACACGAATGCGGCACCTGGACTCATCCCTTTTAAGATAAGAACCGCTGCAAGTGGAGTGGAAGCAGTTGCACAGATGTAAAGTGGTATCCCCACAACAAGAGCAAGCAACATGGACCCAATTCCGCCACCAAGATAGCTGCCCACCATGTTCGCTGGTACGAAGTAAGAGATAATACCTGCAATTACGACTCCGATAATAAGCCAGAAACCGATATCCCCAAGTAGTTCAATGTAAGCGTACTTTATGCCAGCCCTCACTTTCCCCACAAAGTTCCCGGATTCTTTTTCAGGACCACCACATGAATCACATCCACAGGCGTCTGGCGTGGCAGAGGTCATTGGAAGCACCGCTAATGGTACTGAACTTTTAGATAGCGGAACCTTACCCGGCACTTCCTTTGAAAAGTTCAATATATTCTCGGTCACGCCCGCGACAACAGCAGTAGCAAATGTTGCCACCGGCCTGAAGACTGTCATTATTGGATCAAGAAGGGCATAGGTTATAGCAATGGAATCCACCCCTGTCTGAGGGGTCGAGATCAGGAATGAGAGAGTTGCACCTTTTGTAGCACCCCTGTTCCGAAGAGATAGTGCAGCAGGCACGACACCGCAGGAGCATAGTGGCAGAGGTACCCCTAAAATAGATGCGTTGAGAACAGACCTGAACTTTCCTGCAGAGCTGCCCAGATACTGCATTACTTTATCATCCGGAACGAAAACATGCAATAAACCTGCTATACCAAAGCCCAGCAACAGGTAAGGAGCAGCCTCGGCAAAGATATGCCATGACTCGATCAGTATACCTGAGAGTGCTTCTGCAATGGAAGCAACAACGCTCATAATTCACACCCCATGGCATGCTTGCGAGACAGATCAAGTAGCATTTTTACGTGCTCATCTGCAACTGAATAGACAACAAAACGACCCTTCTTTTTGGTCCTGACAAGGTCAAGCTGGCGAAGAGTGCGAAGATTGTGAGATATCGCTGACTGGCTCATCTTAAGCGCAAATTCAAGTTCACATACACACATTTCTTTTTCCAGCAAGAGATACATGATCTTCAGGCGGGGACCTGATTGAAGTGCATGGAAGATATTGGATACCCTCACTATTGCATCGTCTCCAGGAAGGTTGGATATAAGGGAGTTTATAGCATCCTTATCTACCAGTTCACATGTATGGGATGTTACCATGAAAATATGAACATGTGCTCATGCATATAAAATTAGCGCTGTTCCAAAAACTACGAAGACACAGATAAGAAGATCAGATGTTGCCATTTTCATTTCAAAGAGCGATGTGCGATAATTCCCCTGATAGCAACGGGACTCCATTGACAGTGCAATATCATCAGCCATACGCATTGAACCTCTCAAAGCAGGTATTGCCAGAGATAACATTCCAGATACAGGATGATGACCGTACTTCAACCCGCGAGACATCTGAGCATCCTTGATCTGCCCCACATACCACAGCAGATGTGGAACAAAATAAATTGCCAGTGACATCATTGTCGCCACTTCAAAAGAAGTGGTCCCCAATTTTCTTAAAGGAAGAGGACGAAGCAAGTGCTCTATCCCACTGGTTATCAAAGCCGGTCTTGTGGTGGAAGTTAGCAGGGAACCAAATAGGATCAACAGGATGAAACGACCGGCAACAACTGCCCCTTTTTCAAGGCCTTCGTATGTTGGTGAAAAGGCAAGAGAAAATATCGGATTTCCGTCTGTAAAGAACAGATGGATAAGAAAAATAAAACCAAAGAAGATGACCATTGGACGGAGGGATCGTATAGCCAGGGATATGCTCACGCCTGATATGTTTGTCAGCATCACAAAAAGAACTGCCAGAACGAACAGATGAGACAGCACGGAAACATTGAATATCAAAATACTCAGGCACATCACAGAGATTATCTTCGCCCGAGGGTCCATGTTGTGGAGAAAAGAGTTTCCCCCCACATAGGAGAAAAGTGGCCCTGCCATTTAGAGGACACTCCTTTTTTTTGCCCAGGCAGCATAGATCTCCTCAAAGGCGTGATCTACGGAAAAGATATCATCCTTCACATCAATACCGGATCTCTTCAATCCCCTCATAAGTTCTGTGACCTGTGGTACCGGCGAAGGCATAGATACAAGATATTCCGAAGGCGTTCCTTCAAATGCAACTTTTCCATCGTCCAGATAGATCAGCCTGTCCACAGCATCAAGTACGCCTTCCAGTTGATGAGATACAAGTACAATTCCGACACCATTCATTTTCAAAGAGTCCAGTATCCTGAAAAGATTAGCTTTTCCACTGCTGCTTAAGCCGGAAGTAGGTTCGTCCAGAACAATATAATCCGGAAATGAGGATAAGACACCTGCAAGAGCAACAAGGCGCATCTCACCACCACTCAAACTGAAAGGTGATCTTTCAAGTATTTCCTCAGCAAGACCTACCTCCCTTATAGCTTTATGAACACAACCATCAAGTTCATCCCCACTTACCCCGAAATTCTTCGGACCATACGCAATATCTTCAAAGATGGAATTGCAGAACAATTGCTTCGAAGGGTGCTGGAAAAGAATGCCTACTTTTTTACACACTTCTTTTTCAGAAGAAAGCAGACCATCAACGAGAACATTTCCGGAGTCCGGCACAAGGAGGCCATTTAGATGCTTTATCAAAGTAGTCTTACCGCATCCGACCTTACCAACAATTCCCACAGACTCGCTGCCATCGATGGAAAATGAGATGTCGCTAAGGACCTGACTCCCATTTTTTCCTTCCCCGTAAGAAAAGCACAGGCTCTTCACATCGATCGACATAGCTCCTCCATTAGAGCATTTGGATCCAGAGGCAGCACACCCTTATCCAGTATTCCGGAATCCTGAAGCCTGAACACGAGCTCCATGAGAGGAGGTATACGGCTTCCGGAATTGTAAAGTTCACGGAACACATCTGCAGGGGACCCATCAATGCTAATTGACCCACCCTCCATCACAATGACACGGTCTGATGCAAAAGCCTCTCCCATATGATGGGTCACATAGACAATGGTCTTCCCCATCCTGTTAAGCTCCAGTGCGATTTCCAGTACCTGAGACCGGGAGTCCTGGTCCAGCATTGATGTGACCTCATCGAACACAAGATATTCAGGCTCCATGGCCAGCACACCGGCAAGTGCTGTCTTTTGCAACTGTCCGCCACTTAAGTTCATCAACAGGTGTTCTTCAAAGCCTTCAAGACCTACATCAAGGATAGAATCAGAAACACGACTGCGGATCTCTTCACGCTCAAGTGCCAGGTTCTCCGGACCAAAAGCAACATCTTCTTCCACAGTAGCGCCCACAGACTGGGAATGAGGGTCCTGGAATACCATTCCGACCATCTGGCGAATCTTCCAAATATCCCCGGAACAGGAAGTCTGCATTCCACATACTGAGACAGTGCCTTGTGAAGGCTTAAGGAGCCCGTTCATGTGACGTACAAGAGTAGACTTTCCACTACCATTGTCACCTATTATCGTAGTGAACGTTCCCTTTTCTATCTGGAGGTCGATCCCGTTGAGTCCCAGGTAACCATCCGGATAGCTGTAACTTACTCCTTCAAACCTTATCATGGCTTATCGATCTACCGAGCTTGGTGTATTGAGCTATTGAATTTTTTATTATATCTTATAGCTGGTAGCAATATATGCAGCAACTACTATTTTTACAAGAGCCCCACCAATGAAAGGAAGAAAGCCTACAGTGATCGCCTGCATGAAGGACATATCTGCAACAAGCATCAGATGAGTCAGGCCGAAGGTATAGATCACAACTGACCCCACGAGAACATAGATCGCATTGAAAAGAACCTTTTCAGTCCTGTTCTTTTCAAAAAGGAATCCCACAACAAATGCTGCTGCGATAAAACCAATGATGTAACCACCTGTAGGACCAAGGATCACACCGAGACCTGAAGCACCGCCTGAAAATACCGGAAGGCCGGCAATTCCGAGCAGAGTATAAACTGTCATACTTATTGCACCCCATTTACTTCCCAGCATTGCACCTGCCAGCAGGACGAACACAACCTGAAGGGTGAACGGGATCGGGCCAAGCGGGATAGTGATGTAGGCCCCAATGGCAGTCAATGCCGCAAATAGGGACGCATAGACCATTTTTCTGATATCGGTCGCAGGAAGGGACGATGAGATAGAAGTATTTGTATTGTTGTTAACCATATTTTCTAACTGGTTTACGGTTGATAAATACTTTACCCTTAAAAAACGAGTATTCCAGGCGAACAATCTAGACAGGCATGCCAATGTCGTGTTTTAGTTTGTTAGAAAATTTCCACGATACCGAGGAAAGGAAATTGAAATGCTCAAAGGCAGAGAGGATGAAAGAAAACTAAAAATTACCAAAAATATCCATAATATCGTAGAACCACCACCAAGCAGAACCACAACCACACTTTCGTTTTTCAGACCGTACCACGAAATCGCGAATCGTAGTATGGTCATTGAAATATAATAGTACATTAATAGTATATGAACATATTGAATGAATTTAGAATGTCATGGTAATAATTATTATAATACAAATCTAAAAACAGATTCTGCTTTTAAAGAAGAACTATCATGACCAACACCAATGGACTGGAACCAGGACCATATTCCAACAGGGCATAACAAATCCTATAATATTTTCTTAGAATATTGTCCAAAAATTAAGAATCCTACATAGACAAAAGAAGATCAATAATAAAAAGAGAACTGTGTCGGGAAACCCGACACGAGTTAGTAATTAAGTAATTAAGGAATTGAACTCAGTATGCGGCGTCCATGTCCAGGTCAACATCAGGTATACCAGGTGTTGGACCCGGAGTTCCTGCTCCGCCACTTGATGCTACTATATCATCAATCCTGAGGATCATGACAGCAGCTTCGGTTGCAGCGTTGATAGCCTGTGTCTTGATACGAAGTGGTTCAATTACATCGTTCTCCCACATATCTACAACGTCGCCGGTGTAGACATTAAGACCTGCGTTCTTGTTGCCCTGCTCGTGCTGGGAACGTAGTTCGACCAATATGTCGATCGGGTCAAGACCTGCATTCTCTGCAAGTGTCTGTGGAATGACCTCAAGAGCTTCGGCAAATTTGCTGACTGCAAGCTGCTCCCTTCCCTTAAGAGTGGATGCGTACTCACTGAGCCTTAATGAGAGTTCGATCTCAGGTGAACTTCCACCCACTACGACCTTACCATCTTCAATAACAACTCCGACTACACGAATAGCATCGTGCATTGCGTGCTCAAGTTCAGCTACTACATGATCGGTTCCACCGTGAAGGAGTACTGTTACTGCCTTGTTGTTCTGGCATCCGGTCACATAGGTCATCTTTGCGCCTCTGACTTCCTTTTCCTCTACAAGGTCTGCAGTTCCTGTGTCCCCAGGTACGATCTCATCGAGGTCTTGGATAAGTGTGCCGCCGGTAACCTTGCTGAGCCTCTTAAGGTCGCTCTTCTTTACCCTTCTTACAGCGTAAATTCCAGCTTTCTCGATGTAGTACTGTGCCATATCATCGATACCTTTCTGGCAGAATACAACATTTGCACCGCTGTTGATTACCTTCTCAGCCATCTCCCTCATCATTTTCTCTTCCTGGTCCAGGAACATCTGCATCTGGTCAGGGGAGGTGATCTTGATCTCTGCATCCATTTCGGTCTTTCTGAACTCGATAGGGCAGGTTACGAGAAGGATCTTTGCATTCTCGACCATTTCAGGCATGTTTGGATGGGAGCGTTCCTTGTCGATAACAAGACCCTCCACAAGGTCAGAATCTGTGATACTACCACCTGCACGCTTTTCGACCTTGATATTGTCAGTGTCGACCACTAAGGAACCATCTTCCTCTTCGACTACGTATTTAACTGCATCAACAGTAAGCTTGGAGAGTTTTTCCTTGTATGCCTCAGCGCCCTTGCCTGTAATAGCAGTTGCTGCGATCTTCATGAGAGCTTCTGTGTCTTCAGGAGTTACGTCGATTGTGATGGTCTCAAGGATCTCACGGCATTTCATTGCAGCATGCCTGTAGCCTTCAGATATAATAGTTGGGTGAACGCCTTTGTCAATAAGCTCTTCTGCCTTTGCGAGAAGCTCACCTGAAAGGATGGCTGCGGAAGTTGTTCCGTCCCCGACTTCATCATCCTGTGTCTTGGACACTTCGACGATCATCTTAGCTGCTGGGTGCTGAATGTCCATTTCTTTCAGAATGGTAGCTCCATCGTTGGTTATGACGATGTCTCCCATAGAGTCCACAAGCATCTTGTCCATTCCCTTTGGACCAAGTGTTGTGCGAACTGAATTTGCAACGGCCTTTCCTGCAAGGATATTAATACTCTGAGCATCCCTGCCGCGGATACTTTGACTTCCATTTGGTACGATATTTAGCCCTCCTAAATAGCATTGATAAATTAATTTTAATTATTTTGAAATGCAGATTGGATTTACACATTATGTACTCAATCTGTTCGTTCTAGATGAATGAACTTCTATATAAGTATAACTGGTTGATAGCATAAAGTAGCTTAAATAAAAATACTTTTCCAAAGAGGTTAATATCTAAAGTTAGCAAACCGAATTTATCCTATCTTTAACATTCCTTCATATTTTGACGGAATAAGAGAATTGCAAGAATACACATTTTTGACAGATATAATAAGGAGAGTGGAAAGAAATAAACAAAGACCAATATAAGCAAATTTCCAAAAGAAGTTTATAACAAATCTTATCATATTTTAATTATGCTAGATGAATACACTAACATAATTACAGCTTTTGCAACCGTTGTTCTTGCTGGTATTACAATTTGGTATGCTGTTTCTACGCATATATTATTACAAGAATCAAGAAAGAATCAGCAGATAAATCTAATCAAAAGCCGTCTTGAAGATTATTACTTACCATTGTCGGCTTTTTTTGATTTGTGTGAAACTGATGAACATCTCAATGTGAATCAAAATAGCCTACCAAATACAATAACATTTGCTTCAGAAAAACTAGAGATATTTGACAATTTACACAAATATCAATATTTGGCTTCCACAAAACTAAAATCTAAAATAGGTGATTTTGTAGTTATGCTGCATGATCAACTTCCAGATGACTATGAACCAAAACAACGTGCCCGATATCCATATCATAATCAAGGGATGGAAGACAATGAAATTTTAACGATAGATAACAAAGATGATATCGTCTTGTTCATTGAGATGGAAAATATTGTGTTTGATGATAGCGATAAACTAGATGAAAAATTAAGTGAATTGATAGAATAAATTGTTCCTTCCTTTTATGCAAAATAGTTCAAGCCTTAACTAAATACAAATGCTACCTATCAAGACAATACTTCATAAAAATGAAGGAATAGGCAAATGAACGATAGTGCATATTTTGACTAAAATAAGGGTGGAAGCTATGAAAGAATTGAGACCAAATGATTCAGAAAAAGAGTTTTTGAATTTAGCATATAATCGATTTTATGATGTATTTGAGGAAATAATGGATGACTCTTTTTTTGAAAAAGATTCAAAACTTAGATTTTCTAGGATTAAAGATGGATTTGCAGTATATGCCGAATTATTAAACTACAAACCCATAAAGTGGGTAATTGAACATATTGAAAAATCTCGTCCACCTATGGAATCAGTAATTGGAAGTAAATTATTTAGATTTATTAGGAATGTTATTGCACATTTTCCATTTTATGATACTTGGGATGAATTATACATTACAAAATCTTTAATCAATTGGCAAAGAGAAGGTCAATTTATCGATAAATTCCTTTCAGATTTTCAAGGAAAGACAGAAGTAAAATATCGTTTCTGGGAACCAGATAAAAGTCGAATGACTTATTTAAGTATCAATTTCCCTCAAAAATATGATAATTCAAAAATATATATGAAAGATATTTTAACCGAAAAAGAAGGTGTCAAATTCTCCTTTATTTTAATGAAACAAATCTTAGATACTCAGGTTGAAAGTATTTCTCCACGTAATGAATAAATCTATCAAATCTTAACATTCCTAAATAATACGACAGACATTGAAGAATTACGAAAGTACAATAAATGTAGTTCAACAACTCATTTTAGATAAATTTATATAGTGGCGCATAACTCATAAACTTGAAAAGAACCTGTAACAGATACTTAAAAATATTTCTTAAACAGGTGTTTTTAGGAGTGAAAACATGGTATACAATACTGGAGAAAAACCGGGCAAGGGTACATATATATGTACAAATTGTGGTCAGGAAGTTGTACTGGATGATAATAGCGACAGACTCCCCCCATGTCCAAAATGTGGTAAAACCGAATATAGGAAGAATTGATAACTTTCTTAGGAGTTTGAAAGAGGAACAGAATTACTGAAACAATTTAAAGGATATTTCAATATCCTTTTTTTAATTTTAACATATCTTCATAAAAGCGATACAATCAGGAATTGCGAGAACACATATATATGATAGCATTAGATTCACCAAATGAAGTCCCAGTTGATGATGTCGTACTTAAACGAACTGCTAAATACATCTCACAACGTTCGAGGCCTCATCAAATTGCTTTGTGCTTACGTATGATGCACATTTCCTTTCCTGATGGAGTTCGTTTTAGTTTCGGAGGGATTAAAAAAATGTTTATTACATTGAAACTGATGGGATTTGATGTCGATGTCATCAATCTTACCTTTGCTGTATTTAAATCATATCGGGGGACTTGCAATTCATCTGTTTCAAAAGAGAGTTAGGATGTTTTCTCGATGTTAATGGAATCCGATTAATTTTCACATTCATTCATAAAATGTCATTAATAAGAATCCATATCATGGAGTCTTATTTTACTTCTTGTTCTCTTATTCTTTCCGGGATCGTCATAATTCAGGACATTTCTTCATTTTGACTTGTTTACCCTGATACTTCCACTACATCAGGTCGAAAAACATATAGCTATGTGGTACTGTTGATTGAAACAGTTATTAGTTCTAATGTTATCGATTTGTAAAAAGGTCTAAATATTCGGCGCTCACCTTCGGCAAAAAGAACGTTACTGAACTTGAAAATGAGTTATTCCATTCATCCGGTTAATCAGAAGACTGATGCGGCACTCCGGGTGTGAGATTAGCTTCATCATCGAAAATGCTCATAAAAAGAAGTCCACAAAGGTTAGTTAAGATCTAACCTTTGCAAAGCGTCCGGGTGTCAAACCCTAATTGGTACGTCCCGACCGAGAATCGAACTCGGGTCTAAGGCTCCGCAAGCCCCAAGGATATCCTCTACCCTACCAGGACACGTTGGACAGACTCCTAAATAACTTACTGCAATATAAATATTACTGGTCAGGAGAATATTTGATTTGATCGACATCATGCCAAATGGGAACTCATCATGAATAAAAGTTAAATGCTTCAAGGATGATGTGTAAAGCATGTCAATGACCATAGGCCTTGCAGGAAAACCAAATGCAGGTAAATCAACTTTTTTCAAGGCAGCTACCCTCGCAGATGTGGAGATCGCAAACTATCCGTTCACCACGATCAATGCTAACAGGGGTGTAACATACGTAAGGGTGGAGTGCCCATGTACGCAGAAAGATAAGCGATGTGGCAACTGCCAGGATGGGATCCGGTTCGTACCGATCGAAATGATAGATGTAGCCGGCCTTGTGCCTGATGCACACATGGGCCGTGGTCTGGGGAATGCTTTCCTTGATGAGCTCAGGCAGGCACAGGCAATAATTCATGTAATTGATGCAGCCGGAGCCACGGATATAGAAGGGAATCCTGTGGACATCGGGGAGCACGACCCCCTTGAGGACGTGGATTTCCTCAACCGTGAGATCACCATGTGGATGACTGGTATTCTCAAACGTAACTGGGAAAAGCTGTCACGGAAGATCAAAGCAGAGGGACTCAAAATGTCAGAGGTCATATCTGATCAGCTGATGGGTGCCGGAGTTAATGAATCACAGGCACACGAAGCACTTCTTTGCTGCGACATGCCAGGTGAATGCACTCAGTGGACAGATGAGGAAATGGTCAAGCTTTGTGATGCCATCCGTGCCATCAGCAAACCCACAATGATAGCTGCCAACAAGATCGATATCGCACCTGAGGAAAACGCCAAGAACCTCGATGATCTCGACCTTATAGTGGTACCCACCAGTGCTGCTGCAGAGCTTGCATTAAGATCAGCTGCAAAGAATGAGATCATAAACTACCTCCCGGGAGATGATGACTTTGAAATAGTCTCCGAGGACATAAATGATGCACAGAAAAAAGGCCTGGACAGCCTCAAGGACCTCATGGACAAGATCGGAACCGGCGGAGGCGGCATACAGGAGTGCATCAACAGGGCAGTCTTTGACCTTCTCGACCTGATCGTAGTATACCCGGTAGAAGATGAAGGAAAATGGTCTGACAAGAACGACAGGATGTTGCCTGACGCGTTCCTCATGAAGAAAGGGTCCACAGCCCACGACCTTGCCTACCGTGTACATAGTGATATCGGGGACAGATTCCTTTATGCAGTGGACGGGAAAACAAAAATGAGACTTGGAGAAAAGCACGAACTTGAAGATGGCGATGTTGTCAAGATCGTCTCTACAGCCAAATGATCACTGGCCAGTGACCATCATTCATTAAACATCATTTGAAAGAACAAACATTACAAGATGGCGTTTATGATAAGAACCCTATATGAAAGATATCTGCTCGACCAGGTGAACAATTCACCAGAGCAGATACCAGAACATATAACAATAATACTCTCAGGATCCGACCTGCTTGATCAGAAAGGCGAAGATAACTTCAGGTCTTTTATAACATGGTGCAAAAAGCTTGGCATCGCTACCATCAGTGCTTACATTGATGTACTGGATACAAAAGAAGAGATTCAGATCGAGATGACATCCATGCTTACGACAGGCATGCAGGAAATGTTAAGGTCACTTACAGATGATGTGGGATTTTTCATATACGATGAAAACGGAAACCTCAAAGAAAAACGTGAAGGAACTTCGCTCACGGTTCACATTTCAGTGGGATTCGGAGGAAGAGCAGAGATCACAAAAGCCATCAATTCGATCCTTTCAGATGTGAAGAATGGAAAGATACAACCAGAAGAGATCGATGAGAATGTCATTGAGAGTCACCTTCTGGTCCAGGAAGAGCCCGACCTGATCATACGTGCCGGTGGCAAGCACCTATCAGATTTCCTGCTCTGGCAATCCGCATACTCTGAGCTTTATTTTACAGATGTCAACTGGCACGACCTAAGGAAAATAGACCTGTTAAGAGTTATACGGGATTTCCAGAAGAGGCAGCGTCGCTTCGGGAAATGATCAACGAATGGTCAACATTCCAGATCCAGCTCCATTATAATGGCATTGTCATCCGGATAGTAATTTGGAATGACCCCTTTCATCTCAAACCCGTTCGAAAGATAGAATTTCTGAGCATCATTGTTCTTCTCCCTTACCTCCAGACGGATGAGAGGATACGAATTCTCCTTTGCAAGAATTATACACCCTTCGAGAAGAGCCGTTGCGACCCCCATTCTTCGATACTTTGGATGGGTTGCAATACTTGCCAGATGTGCAGCCCTTTTAATGACCACAAGAACAGCATATCCAAGAATAACACCTTCAGACTTCAGGACAATAAAACCAGGATAATATGCGTAGGACCGGAACACACTTGAAGACCATGGAGCGTCAAAGGAAAGATTCTCGATCTCTACGATCGAAGGAATATCCGATCTTGTAGCTACCCGTATCATGTGAGGGAGTTATGACATCATCGGTGATAAATTAAAGGCTATATCATTGCAGGGTGCTATACTTATACAAGACTGTACAACCAGTCAGTGATGCCAGTTTATTCAGTCATAGTGTGTCCAAAGTGCAGAAGATCAGCACAGCTGATAGAGCAGAAAGGAGCAAAGACAACAAGGTGCCAGCGATGCGGAGCTACATTGCAGACAAGGAAATTGAGGATATTCCACACAACAGATGTCCTTGAAGATGCCATTGCAGTACGCACTAAGCTGCAGGCAAAGATACTTGGAGAAGGATATGACACAATGTCGGACAGGAACACGTTCTCAACTTTTACATCCGACCCTACAGAAGAGGACACGAGCTTGAAGTTCCAGACAAAGGACCACAAAGCCAAACTCAACATGCTAAAAAGTTCCACACATCCAGCTGAAACAGACGATACTGCAATTCAAACACCTACAACATATACACCTGCCACAAAACGACCTAAAAAAAAGGACCCGGCAAGGACGATATTATCCATCCTTGAAAAAGCACAGAGTGAAATGCAGAGGGCCGAACTTCAAGACCATGCGCGCAGGCAGGAACTTGATGAGGAGATCTTTGAGAGAACACTGGAAAAACTGCTTCAGAAGGGAGACATCTATTTCCCAAAAAAAGGATATGTTAGAGTTGTCCCATGAAAGATAAGAGAGGGAACGCAACATTCGATCGGGGCCAAACACATAAATTATATCTAAAAGAACCACATAATCGTATGGTTCACTGAACTGCTCAGGAACATGAGCATACAAATCATTTATCAAATTGTTATCAAATTATTCCCATTATACAGGTAAGAACATGTCCGACACGACAACCCTTGACATTGTAGAACTTCTATTGACAGCAGAAATATACAACAAGTATCCGGAAATGGATGTTAATGATCTTCCAAAGGAAATCAGGAAGAACTACTGGAGCCGTGCGCAAAAAGGCGTCCCAAAACCCATCAGCGTTTCCCGATCGGACATAAAAAAGCTCTTTGGGATCGAGGAGATTAAAGGACAGGTATTCACCCTTCCTTTTTTGGATATCGATGAACTCACCTCAAAGATGAAATTCACATCCTTTGATGTTGCTGCTGACTGGTTCCAGAAGCAGGAAAATGCTTCTGAAAGGATAGATCTAAATCCAGCACTTGCATACTATTTTGAAGAAAAGAAGAATGTGACTGGGGCCAGCTATGAGAAAGCACGTGCTGCAACAAGACCTAAAGAGGTCGACAGGGAATGGATCGAGTCCCTTATCAGTGAGATCTCCGAAGAAGAGACAGGAGAGGACATGCTCAAACTGGTGCACATTATGGCCCCGGAGGACATTGTTCAACCTATGAGATACCTTGTTCTTTCAGAAGAGCAGAAAGAAGAGGTCGAAAAAATAGTAAAGGCCATTGAGTACAGAGATTATCTCAAACGCATCGGCCTGTATGATATCGGAAAGGTGCTCCTTGTAGGACCACCCGGAACCGGCAAGACCTCTGTGGCAAAGGCGATGTCAGAGCGTCTTTCGATACCATTTGTGGAAGTCAAGCTCTCCATGATAACAGACCAGTACCTTGGTGAAACAGCAAAGAACATCGACAGGGTATTCGCACTTGCCAAGCGCTTAAGCCCATGCATACTTTTCATAGATGAATTCGATTTCGTCGCCAAAACAAGGGCATCAGATGAACATGCAGCTTTAAAGAGAGCAGTCAATACCCTTCTCAAGGCCATTGATGAGATCAGCCTGACCAATGATGGCGTCCTTTTGATGGCCGCTACGAACCATCCCCGGATGCTGGACTCTGCAGCATGGAGAAGGTTCGATGAGATTATGGACTTCCCGCTTCCTGACGAGAAAATGAGGAAAGAGATCCTCGACATTGTCACCCTGGAAATAGAAGGCGAGTTCAACACGGAAGGAATTGCACCGCTCACCGAAGGATACTCTGGTTCAGACCTGCGTATGGTAATCCGCGAAAGTGTGCTCAATGCACTGGTTGAAGAGCGTACCAGCATAAATCAGCAGGACCTAACAGAAGCGGTGAACAGGTTCAACAAGCGCGCTCACATAAAATCCGATGAATATGTTGTCAATACCGGGGGTTTCTAAAACCCCATGAAGATAACACTCCTTGGAACAGGTGATGCACCCGGCACACCCATTATCGGCTGCGATTGTCGGACATGCACGGATGCCCGCAACGGAGGTAAAAGTAACCGCACACGTTTTTCAGTCCTTGTGGAATCCGATGAAGGCAGAGTTCTTATTGATACAAGCCCGGACATGAGACAACAGATGCTCAACAAGGGGATCCGGCATATTAACGGAGTCATCTGGACACATGGCCATTATGACCATTACACCGGTTTTGGCGAGTTCCACCGCGTTCAGAGCCATGTGGATGTCTACGGAGTGACCGAAACACTGGACTACATACTTGATTATGTCTCATTTTTAAAACCAAGGAGACATGACATCCACCCCGGCGAAACTTTTGATCTCATTGGACTTGAATTCACACTCTTCGAAGTGAATCACCCACCTGTGGAAAGAGCCATCGGCGTGATGATATGTGAAGGTGAAAAAAAGGTTGTCATCAGTGGTGATACTGATAACAACATACCGGAGAATAGCCTTGAACTTATTATGGAACCCGACCTATTCATAGTGGATGCCATAATACCCGATGATGTAGGATTCCATGTAAAGAAGCACATGGATGCAAAAGAAGCATTGGAAATGGCTGAAAATATCAGGGCAAAGGAGGTCGTTATGACACACCTGAGCCATTATTTTAAACCTCACAAAGAGGCATCCGAAACATACCCGTTAGGATATGACGGAATGGAATTTACATTCTGAGATAGGACCTACACCAGACCTCATTTATTTTCATTATTAATTTCAATTTTTCTTTTTCTGATCAAAGCCTTCTTCGATCAATTCACGCGTTTTCCGAAGTTTTCGTCTTGTTGAAAGGTAGTTTCCAAGGACTATAAGCACGCCTGCACCAAGGATACTTGTGCCTATCAGAAGCATACGTGGAGCGGATTCCTTATAGAACTTGACGATTATTGGTTTATATGGAAAATCTTCATCAGAGACCTCAACTTTCAGGAAATCCCTTGCCATTTCTGTAAATGAACCGGGCGTTGCACGCAGATTATACCACACAAGAACTTCCCTGTCGAGATCATCGAAGTATCTCTCTGCAGGTTCAGGGCTCACTTTTCCCACAAAGGGATTCCCCGTAGTATATCCTTCCGGCAAAACAAACCTCACAGCAGAATCATGGGCCGGGACATACATGAAATCCTGTCCACTGGGAGTTGCCAGATTGTAGGCCACAATGCCTGTGATGCTCTCATTGAACCTTATGTAGATGTGTTTTTGCCCGCGGAGAACCTCATCATCCATGGTGTAATTAAAAACCGGCACATCCTCTACTGAAGATGTTGAAAGTCGTTCAAATGTTTCAAAGGACGGTTCCGTATCATTTGAGCTACCTGCAAGGATCACAATATTTGAGATCGGTTCCTTGTTCGGGTTCAGCATATCTTCCAGAGGTATGACTTCAATAACAGAAGCGTTCACGATCATATGAACAACATTTGCAGACCCGTTATCTGCAAGATAGAACGTAGTCGTATTAACAAAACCACCATCGTCTGCAGGATCGTTAAAGACCTCCAGCTCATATATAGAAAGGTCAGCTGGTGCCACTTCTTCGTCCACAGGCACAAGCTCATCGATGCAGCCTGATGCCATTATCGCAAGGGCAAAGAGAAGTACTACTGTTATAATTTGTTTATTCATTGTACACATCACAAACAGTTTATCAAAAAAATAATGGGTCCCATTGGTAAAAAAGGTTATTGAAAAAAAAGAGATAGCACTCCCGAAGAACGGGAGTGAAACTTAAAAATTACTCGTTGTTTGCCATTATGAGGAGAACACCGGTCTCTTCAAGAGCAGCTGCAACCTCTTTGTATGCAATGAAAAGTTCCCTTTTTTGCATCTCAACAGAATCTACAGGTGGCTCGGACGCAAACCAGATATCTTTCTCGCTTTCACCACGTGTGATGGAAACACATGCAAGCATGTCAGCCTGGATCAACCTGTACACAGAATCAATGCCTGTTGGTGTGACCCATGCAGGATAGGATTCTTTTAGCTGGTCAACGAATTTAGTCCAGTTAACTGTTGCAGAGCCTTCAAGTCTCAAATGAAGGTGTGCACGCTCACCTGTGATCTGCGCATCGACATTGTTGAGGAATTTCTGGTACTCTGCACTCTTTTCATCCACTGTTTGTGCCTCGTGACTTGCCAGCTCTTCTGCTGCTTCCTTAAAGAATGGAGCAAGGTTGACAATGTGGGATGGCCTTGTCATAAATGAGACACCAAAGAATGCAATTCCGCTCAATGCCATTCCAACAATGACACCGTGGCTCATGAGGATCGGGTGTACAGTCTCAAGATATGACGGAGCCATAGGTGCGGTCATTGAAAGATCATAGACAGTGAAGGATATCTGTGCAATAGCACCAACAAGAAGAGCTGCCAATGCACCTTCCTTTGTAGCACGTTTCCAGTAAAGCCCGCCCATAAGAGGGAAGAAGTAAGATGCACTTGCAATGAAGGTTGCAATGTGAATTGCATCTATGATACTGTTAATGAAGAAGGAGCCCACAGTTGCTGCAGCGACCACGAAGAGGACACTGAGCCTGTTGATAGCAAGCATCTGCTTCATTGTTGCATCAGGTTTTACGAATCTCTGGTAGATATCACGTGAGATACATGATGCACCGGATGTAGCAAAGGTATCAGCACAGGACATTGAAGCTGCTGCAAGACCAATTGCACTAAGACCGATCACCAAAGGTGAGAAAGTACTGACTATGTAGGTCAGTAATGCAGGTTCTGCCTGAGCCATCCCCATTGGGAAACCTGCTGCTGCGATCTCCGGGTACAATGCATTCAATCCGATCGCAATAACTGCACATGCAGCAAATACGATAGTGATTAGAAGTGAACCAAGGACCAGACCATTCCTTGCGGAAGTTGAATCCTTAGCTGCCCATACCTTCTGCCATGGGTCCTGTTCAGTGATCCATCCAGGAACGATTGCAAAGACGAAGATCAGTACCATCGGCATACCGATGATGAACGGATTCCACCAATCACCAGGAACTCCGGAGAAAAGATCGGATGCTGTTGAAATACCAGCAACCGTAGAGGTAGCTGAATCAACTGCAAGGAATGCCATTACAATTGCAAATATGGAAAGGAACACGAACTGGACAACATCAGTCCAGACAACAGCGTGCAAACCACCAAGAGTAACATACACAGATACTGCAAGAGCAACAATTAAAGCTGCATATATCGGGTCAAGCCCATAGAATATCTCCAGTACAAGAGCAAATCCCTTGATGTCAGCAACTGCGAAAAGTATCATCACTATCGTGATAATAATTCCCACAGGAGCACGGAGTGCGGAACTGTACCTCTGCTCAAGAAGCTCTGCCTGTGTGATAGCAGGAAGGTGTTTGATCCTTTTCACGAATATAGCAATAATAAGCAATGCAAGAATGTTAGGTGCTACGAAACCCCATATGGAACCCATTCCAAGTAGCATGAAAAATCCTATTACGGCTAATATTCCACCAGCTGTCAGCCATGAAGCTGCCGATGAGAATCCAATCCCTATCATACCGATCTTACGACCGGCAAGCCAGAAATCAGTTACTGTTTTTTGTCTTTTTGTAAAGTACCAACCAACGCCGATCAGTCCACAAAGGTAGACTGCAAGCATTGCCATAAACAATTGATAACCATCCATGATTAAACCTCAAAATAATTTATTTCATTTATCAAAATGTATTTCTAAATTATTGAAATGAACCAAATAACATATTCCTATTAAAGAGTACTAAGGACATATTTGGTTTAATATATAAACTCTTTCAAAAATAAAAACGGTCTGACCTTTCCAAAATACATCAAATGAATGAAGAACATCATTTGAAAACAGGATGATATCTTCGACATTTTACATAATGAAATATCAGGATGAGATGGACATTATTCGAAAAGATCACATCCACTCATAATGCTGTATAACCTCGAGATTCAGATCATACATCAGGCTATTTTCAACATAACCAAAGAAGAAGCATCCTTCACAATTTTCTGTCAATTCCTTTTGACGAACTTTTGAGCTTTTCCACACATTGACGATACCGTCCTCCACATTACCTAAAGGCTCCCTGTGAATACGGCAGTTCTCAATAGAACCATCTGCAGTAACATCCAGTATCAGATCATTGACATGGCAATTATATCCCTTTTTCAGCTCTTTTATCATTTTTAGATAGGTAAGTGAATTTATAATTGGATAACCAGCCTTTTTCATCTCGATTATGCGATCGACCTTACATCGGTATTTTTCCATATCACGAATGCCCATATTGCCCCAGACATCCTCTTTGATCCCCCTGAACTCATACAAAGGCTCAAATGATATCTTCACATCGATGTCTTGTGCCAGCTGGATAAGTTCTTCGATGTCATCAAGGTTCTTACCACTGATAACGCAGTTCATCAACAGATGATTTTTCAGCTTGTCCCTGACAGCCATAATGGCATCCAGTATTATCTCAAAATCAATGCCACGTATCTCTTTGTAGCTTTTTGTCCCATCCACAGAAACAGAAAGATAATCAAGGTCATCAAGGTCATTTATCCTTTCTTTCAGCAATTTCCCGTTAGTTATCAGGGACGTGATCATGCCCAGTTTTTTAGCATACGCAAGGATCCGGGGCAGGTCTTCCCGAAGAAGAGGTTCGACCGTCCAGGCATTATAGGCCCCAATGCCGAAAGAGTGAGCATCATCAAGCATCCTGAAAATATCATCGAGGCTCATCTCATCCCCCGGCTTCTTCCAGTATTCACAAAAGCTACAGCTCATGTTACATTTCGAATTGACCGCGTGTGAGAGAACAAAAGGTCGCTTTCGTACTCTCATCTGCCAGATCGCACGTGCTGCGAGGGTGGGAGAAAATTTAGACATGGTTACTCTTTGATCGAATGCTCATAAAGGTGCACTATATCTTCCATCGGTATTGATAAAACTTAGCATTTGTCCGGTATATACTATACTACTATATTTTTGAAAGGATGTTTCCAAAGCTCCTTTTTTTGCTTCTTATAGGACAATGTTTATAAGCAGAAAGATTCATGAAAGGGCATCTGAAACGAAATCGGTTAAAAACCCCCATCATAATTAATATAAAAATGATTTCTAACAAGATTTCCGGTGGGGATTTGCCAAGAACGAGAGACAAAGATGTTGCTCTTCTTCTTTTAAGAATTAGATATATATTAACAGGTAATCATCATGGAATCATTTAAAAACCTAGGGATCGAAGAAGCGATCCTAAGATCAATCGAAGAAAAGAATTTTGAAGCCCCTACGGAGATTCAGTCAATGGCAATTCCTCTTATCCTTGAAGGAAAGGATATAATTGGAGGAGCAGCTACCGGATCCGGCAAAACACTCGCATTCGGATGTGGCATTATCCAGAAAATTGAGACTGGAAGGGGAATAAAGGCTCTGGTCCTTACCCCTACAAGGGAACTGGCAGAGCAGGTCCATAACTCACTGAAAGAGTTCTCCCGTCACAAGAGATTAAAAATTGCATCAATCTACGGTGGAGTTGCAATTGGCCCACAGATGAGGCAACTTGAAAAAGCAGATATTGTTGTTGCAACACCTGGCAGACTTCTTGACCATATTGGAAGAGGTACTATAGACCTGGACAATGTGGAAATGCTGGTCCTTGATGAAGCAGACAGAATGCTTGACATGGGATTCATCGATGATGTTGAAGATATCGTTAAAGAGTGTCCGGAAGAAAGACAAACTTTGCTTTTCTCAGCAACTGTTTCCAAGGACATAAAGTATCTCTCACGCAAGTACATGAACGAGCCCCAGAAAGTCTTTGCAAAAGCACATGTTGACCCTGAAAAGCTTGAACAGGTATATTATGATGTTCCAAAACCCATTAAATTCTCCCTGCTTGTCCACCTCCTGAAAAAAGAGAAGTCAGGATTAGTGATGGTTTTCTGTAACACACGAAGCAATGTAGACTTCGTCCAGAAGAACCTCAGGAAAAATGACATTGATGCGATCGCTATACATGGTGGTCACACTCAGGCAAAAAGAAAGAGCACACTCCACAAGTTCCATTCAAGTGAAGCACATGCACTTGTCTGTACAGATGTTGCTGCTCGTGGTCTGGACATTCCCCATGTATCACATGTCTACAATTATGACATCCCTGATGATGTTAATGAATATGTACACAGAATAGGCAGAACCGCAAGAGCAGGCAAGGAAGGAAAGGTCATCAACGTTTTGACAGACAGAGAGGCAGATGCTTTCCAAAAGCTCGTGAGGCACCACCGCAAGTTCACAATCACAAAGGAAGTTGTACCTGATGTTGAAAGGGTAGTCATAAAGGACGAGAAAGATAAACGTCATGACAGGAACAGCTTCAAAAAATCCGGTGGACGTCGCAGATCAGAAGGACGCGGAGGTCAAAAAAGGTCCGGAGGATATGGCGGATCTAAGCCAAAAAGTGATGAAGACTCCGGAAGATCAGAAGGTCGCGGAGGCCAAAAAAGGTCCGGAGGATATGGCGGATCTAAGCCGAAAAGTGGTGAAGGCTCAGGAAGATCAGAAGGTCGCGGAGGTCAAAAAAGGTCCGGAGGATATGGCGGATCTAAGCCGAAAAGTGGCGAAGGCTCAGGAAGATCAGAAGGACGCGGAGGTCAAAAAAGGTCCGGAGGATATGGCGGATCTAAGCCAAGAAGTGGCGAAGGCTCAGGAAGATCAGAAGGTCGCAGGGATTCAAAGAGATCAGAAGGATATAGCGGATCCAAAAAATCCGGCGCACGCACCGGATTTAAGAAGAGAACCGGAGTTAAAAGAAAGACAGAGTGACCTTATCGGTCACCTTTTTATATAAACATCATTAGTTCTTTTTATGGACTGGTTTGTAGTAAATGCAGTAGGCGAAGCTCTCAGAAGAACGAGACAATGCCTGCTGGAACCGTTCGATCTAAAAAAGTGGCTGAAACTTGCGATTATCGTCGCCTTAGCAGGCGGAGGAGGAAGTTCAGGCTACAACGGTTCAACACCCAACACAGGCAACAGTGACTTACCAGACCTCCCTTTTTCTTACATTCCAAATGGAAATGGATTCGTTGACCAGATAACATCCACCCCCGACCTGCCATTGATAATTGCAATTGTAGGATCTATCGGACTATTTATCCTGATATTGTGGTATATCTCATCAGTAATGGATTTTGTTTTTGTGGAATCCATCACAAAAAATGATGTTAGGTTATGGGAATCCTCTAAAAGATACATGAAGATGGGACTGAACCTTTTCATAATACGCTTTGTTCTGGCAATAGGTTTCTTTGCCATATTCATAATGGCAGCACTACCCCTGATCATTCAGATGATCAATGACCCAGCTACAAGTTTCATGCCCATGCTTATTGCAGGAGGAATGAGCCTTGTTGCAATCATATTGATAATATGGATATTTAGTACCATTATATACTCTTTTATCTACCTATGCGTCCCCATTGCGATGTATGATGAAATTGGGATAATTGAGGCCCTGGAAAAAGTAGTGGCAACATTCAGGCAGGACTGGAAACAGATGATAGCTTACTGGTTCGGAAGATTCATCCTCTGGACCGGAGGTGGGGTTGCATTCGGAATCATTATACTCCTCCTCATGTTGATGCCAGTATTGCTCTTCCTGTTAATTGATGGTATTATATACTTTGCACTTTCAGAGATCATTCAGCAGAGTATCATATGGCTGATCCTTGCGCCATTTGCAGCCATAGAAATAGCATTGTTGATACTTTTCTCAATAATGGGAATCATGCCATTGCATGTATTTATGAAATATCACATGCTGGTATTTCTTGAAAAATGGAGTAAGGATACCACAATCCCATTTTTTGAGCTTGCCGATGAGAATTAAGGATCATTGGGCAGCTACTTCAAAATAAGTTTATGATTGCCCATAAGGATCTATTCGATTTTTGACTACCGATAGTCCTGAGAGAGAGATCAAACAGTAAAACAAGACAGTCTAAGTATTTATAAATTGAACGTGAGTAAAGAAAAAAAGATTGGTGATACCCGCATGATGCGAGTATCGTTTTGAAAGAAATTATCCGAAGAGTGCTCCGAGACCAGCCATGCCGCTCTCTTCTTCTTCAGCTTTCTCTTCTTCTGCAGGAGCTTCTTCAGCTGCTGCTGGTGCCTCTGCTGCTGCAGGTGCTGCTGCTGCAGGTGCTGCGAATGCTGCGGTTGCCATTGCGTCTGCGATGTCAACATCTTCGAGTGCTGCGACAAGTGCCTTTGCACGTGCATCGTTAACGTCTACTCCAGCTGCAGTGAGTACTGCTGTAACTGCTTCTTCTGTAATGTCTTTCTCAGCGTTGTGTAGTAAAAGTGCTGCGTATATGTATTCCATTGTAAATCACCTTTTATGTTATTAATATTAATTTTTTAATAGTAGTTTATCCAAAGAGTGCTCCAAGACCAGCAGCCATGCCGCCCTCTTCTTCCTCTTCTTTTTCTTCTTCCTTCTCTTCAACGACTTCTTCAGCTGCAGATTCAACTGGTGCTGCTGATGCAGCTGCGCCAAGTGCCTCTTTCAGCTCATCGTCAACTGCGCCCTCATCCTTAGCGGATGCAGCGGATGCAACAGACATCATCTCGCCCTGTGCCTTACCAAGCAGGATATCCATGACATCCGGCTCGAATACCACAGCGTTGATAGCAACATTCTTTGATTCTGAAGCTGCTTTTGCAAGTAATGTGCTGATGTTTTCAGTTGTTGGGTACACTGCGTTGACAGACAGGTTGAATGCCTGCTGAGTAGCCTGTACGAAGTCTGCGAAGATCTGTTCCTCATCAATTGCGAGTACATCAGGAGTGAAGATCGATCCTTCTTCCATAACTGCCCTAAGATCAAGACCCACTTCAAGTGGATAGATCTCCAGCCTTGTAAGCATAGCTGCGAGCTTCTGGGATACGACCTCTCCGGCCTTTGCAACTGCCTTGGTTTCCTTGATGACGACCTTACCGCCGTCGATTGCAGCAGGAATTCCTGCAGCCTGCATATCGCCCAGTATAGGTCCTGGTGGGAAGCTTGTTGGACCTGCTTCCACAACAATATCATTAGGAGTGACCATTCCGCCTTTGATAGGGGAAGGACTCTTGCTCTTCTCAAGCAACTTGTAAAGTTTGAAAGGATTCTCTTCTGTGAATATCAGTGCAGTCTGAACCTCAACATAATCATCCATTTTCTTGATATCATCGGATGACTCATCAAGTGCTCTTCTTATGAGAGAGTTTCTGGACACCTTCAGGACAGCAACGTCCTTAAGGCTCCTTCTCATTGCCTGAAGCTGTTTTGCAGGAATGCCTCCAATACCCACAACACCTAATAATGGATATGATGTGACGAGATTTTTGATATCCTCGACCTCTTCTTTCTTCCATTTAGGGATATGTTCACTGTGGTGAAGTTCTGCCATCATACCAACCTCACAGATTTACCCATAGTAGTCGTAACATAGACCGATTTAAGGTTATGTTTACCTTTTTCGAGTGATTGCTCGACCCTGCTCAGAACTGTCTCGATGTTCTCTGCCAGCTTTTCGACATCCATGTCTCTGCGACCAATTGATACGTGGAACGTAAGTCTGTCTTTTGATCTTATACGAATAGAGTTCTTCGTACTGTTGATAAGATCTGCGACGTTCTTATCAGGTGTCAAAGGTACAGGCATCTTTCCACGAGGACCGAGAATTGCACCGAGGGTCTTACCTATCAGAGGCATGTACTGCACTTCTGAAATGAAGAAGTCGCACTCATTTGCAAGACTTCTTGCCTTGGATTTATCCTCGCCAAGTTCTTTGATATCCTCTTCGGTCAGAACATAGTCTGAACCAGCATCTTTAGCATTGAGTCCAACTTCACCCTTTGCGAAAACAGCGATCTTAAGGGATTTTCCAAGACCATTGGGAAGATTTATCTCTTCGTCCACACGGTTCTTGGGTTGACTCATATCGAGGTTCTTTAAGTTAATTGCCAGATCCACACTTTCAGAGAACTTACGTTCAGGGGACCCTTCGACTAACTCTTTTACTAGATTTAAAGTAGTCTCTTCTACCATTCTATTCCTCCCGTAGTTAATGAACAAATGTTCAGATACAGGGTCAGACCCCGTATCCGGCGGGCACACGAGATTGCATGCCAACCGATGCGACCGCTACGGCCTACTACGGTTAAAGTAAGGAGATTTTCATCTCAATTACGAGCACTTCAATAATGAAGCAATTATTTTAAACTTATCGGTCAGCCTGAGCGGCCGACCAGTTCATTTGATACTAAGATCAGAGATCGATCCTTAATTCCAAGCTTCTGCTGCAAGAGCTTCGTCAAACTTGCCCTCATCAACAGCTTTCTGGCATTCCCTTGGATCAAGACCTTCTACAGTAACGCCCATTGGCACACATGTACCCATGACCTCTTTAACTGCAGCCTTGAGGGAATAGGAAAGGATATCGTCTTTCTTCATGCGAGCGACCTTTGCAGCCTGTGCAATTGAAAGATCACCAACATTGACAGTACCGGATTCACCGGAGCCTTTCTCAATGTTCAGTTCCTTAAGGATCAATGCGGATGTTGGTGGAGTACCCACTTCGATCTCGACATTCTTGTCATCACCGACAATTACCTTAACAGGAACCTGCATTCCATTGTAATCTTTAGTTTTGTCATTGATCTTATCGATCACATCTTTGATATTTACACCAAGAGGTCCCAATGCTGGACCAAGTGGAGGGCCCGGATTTGCTTTACCTCCAGGAACCAAGGCTTCTACAACACTTGCCATTAAGATTCACCTTTTTAATTTTATAAATTTAGTTTTAGTTAATGAATATAATCATGCGGTACATATCAGGATTCTTCCTTCCTGAGTATCCGTACAGTATCACCACGTATAGTTATAGGTATTGGTACAACAGCATCGAACAACTCGACCGTTATTTCCTCGTGACCCTCATCAACACGCTTTACACGTGCCTTTTCGCCCTTGAAAGGACCGGAGGTTACCTCGATGATCGCACCTTCCACAATACCTGTGACGGTTGGTTTTGGTGTAAGGAAATGTTCGATCTCCGCTATACTGGACTGGCCTTTAACAACGGTCCTTGCATGAGGAACCGTCTGAATAGCCTGTTCTACAGCACCAGAATCTGACGATTCCAGAAGTACATACCCTTTAAGCTCATCCGGAGCAATTATAGCCCTTATGTCGAGATTATCCTTCCTGGCAACCTGAGCCAGCATCCCGGCAACTGAACGCTCTTGATTCGCAGTTGTCTTAACAACAAATATAGCGGCATCTTCACTCATAAAGTTACACCCACTTCGGCACTTCCGTCAGCAGTACATAGATAATGAAACCAACAAAACCTACTACCAAAATACCGGCACCTGCAACCTTAGAGATCATGAGGAACTCTTCCCTTGAAGGCTTCTTGGACAATTTCAATACCCTCAGGTATGACTTAAGGACTTGACCGACATTACGGTTTATCTTAGGCGCTTCAAACATATTACCTGCCAAACTTCTCACAACCAGTTTCAGTATATTACATATGATTGACCGGGGTTGACCAAATTAAGAGTACCAACACCTCGATCAGACTATAAATTCTAGGGGCGTTTAAATAACGTACTATATAAAATACCTTTCGATTGAACCCCACAAAAACAATTTGGTTCAAATTAGAAAGAGAAGGAGATAACTCCTTTTCATTTTACGAAATCAATGCCATATTTTCGAGTAACGTTCTGGGAACTTCCACTTCCATAGATCTGTGGAGATTTCACACCTGTTACAACAAGCATCGTGCGGACAGAGTGCTCAAGCTCAGGGTCCACCTGTGCTCCCCAGATCAACCTTGCATTTGGATCGATCCTGCTGTAGACTTCCTGTACAACGCTCTCTGCTTCTGCAATGGTCATATCCGGACCACCTACAACATTCACAAGAGCGGAAGTAGCACCGGAAATATCCACATCAAGAAGAGGACTTCTCAATGCTTTCTGGACAGATTCCACAGCCTTGTTCTCACCGTCAGCCTCACCAAGACCTATCATTGCTACGCCACCGTTCTGCATGACGGTCCTTACATCAGCAAAGTCGAGGTTTACAAGACCAGGTTTTGTAATAAGCTCTGTAATACCTTTCACAGCTCTCATCAAAACCTCATCAGAGACCTTAAAAGCAGCCTGTAATGGTAATCTTGGGACAACCTCAAGAAGCTTGTCATTAGGAACTACGATAACAGTGTCTGCAACATCCCTGAGCCTTTCAAGTCCTGCCTCGGCGTTTGTGCGCCTTACCTGACCTTCGACAGCGAATGGAAGAGTTACCACGGCAATTGTCAAAGCACCTGTATCACGTGCAGCCTCGGCAACAACCGGAGCGGAACCTGTACCGGTACCACCGCCAAGCCCTGCAGTAATGAACACCATATCAGTGCCATCTACGATCCCACGCACCTCATCAATGCTTTCAAGAGCAGCATCTTCGCCGATCTGCGGCAGACTACCAGCACCAAGACCTCTTGTCTTTTTCTTGCCGATAAGGATCTTGCTCTCGGTAGAAACATTCAAAAGATGTTGTGCATCCGTGTTTATTGCAACAAGTTCTGCGCCCTTGATGCCTTCCTGCGCCATGCGCTGAGCACTGTTTGAACCGCCGCCGCCGCAACCAATGACCTTGATGTTCGTCTGCAGATCTCTAAGCATCGCTTCGAGTTCCGCATTTATGTCATTCTGTTCCGGGACGCTGGAACGAATTTGTTTCTCTTCTACAGATCGTGCCAATGCCTCTTCTACTATGGATTTCATAACATATTCTCCACTATAGCAAAATGATCAAATGTATTATTGGAATTATACAATACTAATACCATACACATGATAGATATTTGTATTATACTTTACCATCTTTTATTCAAAAGATTGCGTTATTCAACACAACACTTTTTTTTGTCCTTTCGCGTACCATTTCTGGCCCGATAACCCTTCCATCTATTGTAACCGACCCACCATTGGCCAGTTTCCCAAACATGGGGCCCGGAGGAACTCCCATTTTTCGTGCGAGATCTGGGTTGAACCTATCATCCGTTATATGCAACACGTTTTCATCGAAAACGTATTCAGTATCATAACGTTCTTTTAGTATTTTAATGCATTCGTTTACCAAAAAGGCAAGGAAGTCCTCTGCATCCTGCTTCCAGAAAGTAAAGAACACATTTGAAACAGTTGCATCCTCCAATTCAAAATACACAATATTTGAGTTCTGAAGTACGTTCTTCAAAGCTGTAATATCCACTGATTTGGCCAGCTTGATAAGTTCAGGGTCCACCCTTATAGTTATGACAGATCTGCCATCTTTACCTGAGTCAGCCAGATCTGCCTCACCCAACCTTTTTCGAATACCTTCGGAGAACTTAACCCGACCCAATGGATCATGCTCCCTCACCTTATGCAGGAAGATTCTGAGATCATCCCAATGGACACCCCTCATCTCTTTGATGTCACTCTCCCGTAGCAGCTCAAGACCAAAGGAAGCCGCCAGATCGCTTACCTTCTTCCGGTCCCCCGATGACATCGATTTCCTGTCACAGTATACCAGATCGGCACCTGACCTCTCAACTGCCTGCCGGAACATACCCTCATCAACATACTGTAACTGGTAATTCGGGAAATTGTGCCCGAATGTCACATCAGAACTAAAAATAAGGTTAGTTTGCCTTGCAGCATAATGCCCACCCCCAAAACCAATTGCAACAGGACATTTTACCTGCTCCACAGCAAGGATAGCACGAGCAACGATATCACCAACAGCAGTATCGACCCATTCTAATTCAGAACTTCCGATCTCCGCATAAACCGAAGGAACGTTCAGATCTGAAGGACCATGATGTGTTGACTCCATAGAAACGTCATAGCCAATATCACCAACCATTTCAGACATTGACAGAAGAATAGAACGTAAAGCAAATGGAGCTGCTTTTGCCAGCTCACCCGGATTTCCACCAAAATCAGCAGATCCAGGGTTTCCCGTAAAATGAGAAGTAAGCAGCCGTCGCCCATCCGCACTCCTGTGCTTGGAAGCAAAGATAATAAGATCACATGGCAGACCTGCTTTCTTTAATTTCTCATCGATACCATCCTGATAGATATGATGCTCCTTGACTTCAACGATCCGGAAATTGCCACTCTCATAGACCTCAGCAACATCTTCGACCATAGCAGAGGAAATCTCCAGAGGCTTCCATTCCCTGAGCCTTAGTAAGTGATCCTTTATGTTCTGTCCTGCCATATCAACAGTGGAACAAATAATTATTATGTTTGTAGAACTTTCCTTATCGCTAGTTGTCTGCATAGTTATAGGACTCCGACCCAGGCTTGATACTCAAAATTAATATATGTATTCTCAGTTTTGTTCGAATCGACCAAAATACGAACCAAACCAAGAACATATGAAATAGTTCCAAATTATAATATATCCTTTCCGATTGGAACTATTGTGGCTGTTGAAAATATATAGACAGGTTGATGTGGAAGCCATAAATAGACAAATTCATGACATCGACGGGGAAAATGTCCAAAATTTCAGATATGACTCATAAAGTAATGATCAATTGCCCTTCCTCGCAGTATTCCAGGAACATCTCGGCTATCTCTTGCGACTCGATGAGCTCAATACCAGGGATAAGTTCCTCTCCTTTCAGTCCTATGATCGATGCTCCAAGTTTACAGCACTTGAATTGCACACCTATTTCCATGCATTCCCGGATCTTTTCATCGTAGGCAGGGGACCCACATTTGTCAGCCTTTCCAAGAATGACTCCCATGGGACCGAACAGGATGACCATCACATCAAGACCTTTTTTGCGATAGTAATTCGCAAACCTAAGGGTCTCCATGGGGCTGGTACTTTCATAGACCATATTCTTGAGCAGCAACAATACTTTCGTGACCTCTGTCATACATACACCATACTTGCGTCCTTCAGCGTTTTTGTTTGCAGAAACTAGAACAGCACAACTAATAACATTTACCGCAGATAACGATTGAAACAAGGATCATACCTTTACCATATCGAATACCCACCTGCTAACCCCCGGAGCAACATTCCCGCAACGTCGGTAACCGATCACATCAAGACCTATATCAGAATATTTCCCGATCAGATCTTCGATCTCCTCTCGAGTCTTGAACGTATAGAAGTGTAAATATCCACCACACCTTACAAGTGGAATTACATCCTCAAGGAAATTGTCCATGCCATAGGGAGTTGGAATTATTACCCTGTCAAACTTTGCATTCAGTATATTCCCAATAAATGATGCATCTGCAAGGAGATAACTGATGTTATCCCCTACATGATTTAATCTGATGTTCTCAGCCAGCCATTTACAAGCTGCCGGATTCTTCTCAAGAGCAATGACATTTGCACCCTTTGCTGCAGCAGGTATTGCAAACGGCCCGACCCCGCAGAAAGGAACCAGTACATCCTCCCCCTTTTGAACCTGGGAGGATACACGCTTTCTTTCAAATGCAAGCCTACCATTGAAAAAAACATCCTTCAGGTCCATCTTATACCTCATCCCAAACTCCGCATGAGTTGTTAACGAGCTATCCCCAAGTAAAAGTTCGAAACCTGCAACCCGATGGTCACCTTCCAGCTTTGTCACCTTGTTAAGGACACCACGGATATTGCCCCTCCTTGAAGCTACATACTCTGCAACAGAGAATTTATGACCATACAATTCAGGAGGTATCGATACAACTGCAACATCCCCGACAATATCAAAACGTTTGGGAATAAGATGACGTATGTCTTCAGGAAAGTCATCGAGATGCTCAAAGGAAGTCATTGGAAGGATCACCGCTTGTAATGGACCACGCCTTGTAAGATCTCATTAATCACAACTCATCAATACACTTTTGTGGACTTGATGTTCATGAACTCATAGAAGCCGAACCTTGAAAGCTCCCTTCCAATTCCACTCTTCTTCACGCCGCCAAATGGTAAATTTGCCTCGGGCCTGAAAAAGCAATTCACACCAACGACACCCGCCTGGACCTGGCATGCAAGTGAAGAGGCCTTTACCTCATCCCCGCTCCAGATACTGGCACCCAGGCCGAACTCAGTCGCATTGGCAATTCTCATGGCCTCCACCTCATCTTTAACTGCAATGATAGGAGCTATCGGACCAAATGTCTCATTTTTCATGACCTCCATATCAGGCGTCACATTAGAGAGGACAACAGGTGAGAAATAGTAACCTTCACCATCCATACTACCACCCCCAAGTTCCACTTTAGCACCCATTGAAACTGCTTCATTCACCTGTGCATCAAGCAGTCCTATCTGATCTTCACGCACCAGCGGACCAAGGTCTGTTTCAGGGTCCATCGGATCACCCAGTTTAAGTGCGCGGGTCTTTTCCACAAAGAGAGCTGTGAACTCATCTGCAATCGATTCAGTCACAATGAAGCGTTTGGATGAAATGCAGGTCTGGCCGGTATTGATAAAACGACCTGAAACGGCGACTTTTGCAGCCATTTCAATATCGGCATCCTCCAATACGATGAAAGGATCACTGCCCCCGAGCTCAAGAACACATTTCTTCATGTTCCTGCCCGCCGTTTCAGCCACTTTCTGACCTGAAGGAAGACCACCCGTAAATGACACCGCGGCAATTTCCGGCCTTGATATCAATGAGGAAGCCGTGGGCCCGTCTACAAGAAGCGTCTGGAACACACCTTTTGGAACCCCTGCCTTCTCAAATATCTCCTCGATCTTAAGAGCACATATCGGAACATAGCTGGAATGCTTCAAAACCATGGTATTTCCACCTGCAAGTACATGGGAAGCAGCACTCAGCACCTGCCAGAGAGGGAAATTCCAGGGTTTGATAGCAAGTATCGCCCCCATGGGCTCGAATGAAATGAAAGTTGAGGGGTCGTCATCCACAACGTCAGGCTCAAGAAGTGACTCAATATTGGAGGCAAAATAGTCGAACATGCTTGCACATTTCTCAACCTCAGGAAGCGACTGTTTTATGGGCTTGCCCATTTCTTTTGTAATGGTCTCTGCAAGGTCCTGTTTCTCCTTTCGAAGCATAACAGCGACTTCCTCAAGATAGACTGCCCTCTCTGCAGCAGCAAGTGCACTCCATTCAAGGAACGTTTCAGCGGACCTTTTCAGTATCGAATCTACCTCTTCAGGAGTATGGAATTCAAACCCACCATTGACCTTCCCATTTGCAGGATTCATTGAGACCATTGCGTTCATGGTGGCTAATTTATCCTGATTTGATATAAGTGAGGCGGATTTGACATCAATATATAAATGCATTAACTCCCAATGTATCTTTATGCAGCAATTACTTGACACCGCAGAAAAAATAAGGACAATGGAGATACGTGGAGCAGGAAGGATCGCCGAAGCTGCCTCTGCTGCACTTCGTGATTACGTACTGAACCTCAAAGTAACCAACATAAAGGATTTCAACAAAAAAGTGGATGAGGCAGCAAATATCCTTATCCAGACACGTCCGACTGCCGTATCCCTTCCAAATGCGGTGCAGATCACAAAACGTCACGTTTCCGATGATGTACCCGGAGCACGTGAAGAGATAATTCACAACGCAGACATATTCCTCAAACAGGCAGGAGAAGCTCTTGAAAAGATGGGGAAGATCGGTGCTAAAAGGATAAAGGACGGAGACGTCATAATGACACACTGCAATTCCCATGCAGCACTTTCTGTTATATCCACAGCCTTCAAGCAGGGCAAGGACATCTCGGTCATTGCAACCGAGTCACGCCCGAGAAGGCAAGGATTGCTTACCATAAGGGAACTGAACGATTACGGCATCCCCACAACATTGATAGTGGATTCTGCGGTCAGATATTCCATGAAGGAGGTAGACACCGTAATAGTTGGTGCTGATGCAATAACCGTTAATGGTGCCCTTGTAAACAAAGTAGGAACATCACAGCTGGCACATGCCGCACACGAAGCAAGAAAGAATGTCCTTAGCGTTGCTGAAACTTTCAAGTTCAGTCCGAACACGATACTTGGCGACATGATCGATATCGAAGAAAGGTCTGCAGATGAGGTCATTGATCAGGAAATCCTTGCAGAAATGCCAAATGTGAAGGTCAAAAACCCTGCATTCGACATAACACCTGCCGAATATATTGACATAATAATAACAGAAGTAGGAGCATTTCCCCCACAGATGGCTTACACCATCATCAAAGAGCATCTCGGATGGGAACTCACCAATATTGGATGATGCATTATCAATCAAAATAAAAAACTGAGTGATCGATAAGGCGACCACTTCTTTTTTTGCATATCCATAGATAACGACTAAAAGAAAATTGACCGCCAATCACTCGACGATCATTCCAACCGGACTTTCCTCATAATAACTTGCCAGTTGCTCCACAGTATTTGCTGAAAAGGTTTCCTCTGAGCCGAAAAGTATGCTCGAGAGGGATGGCCTGTTAATATAATAGACGGCAGGTTCACCTTCGATCCCGCCAAGTTCAGCAGCTGCATCAATAGCATCATACAGATTGCCAAAGTCATCGATCAGTCCTATCTCCTTTGCATCCGTGGCGATGTAGACACGACCATCGGCAATATCCTTAACCTCGCTCTTCGTCATGTTACGGTGCTCTGCAACACTTGTAATGAACAGGTCATAGACCTTAAGGACGACCGTATCGGCATACTCCTTCTCCTCGGAGGTCAGACCTCTCCAGTCGCCACCCATGTCCTTGAACTCACCGGATTTTGAGACATAGAAATCTATTCCTTCATTATCGTAATATTCCGACCGGTTCGTGTAAACGCCGATCACACCTATGCTCCCGGTTACCGTTGAAGGGTTTGCCAGTATAAGATCTGCTGGCGCGGAAATATAATAAGCTGCACTTGCAGCCGTATCCCCCATGGAAACAACAACAGGAATACCCCGAGCCTGCACTTTCTCTATTTCGGTGACGATCTCCTCCGCAGATGCCGGCGATCCGCCTCCGCTGTTCACCCTGAGGACAATGGCCTTAACACTATCATCGGCTGCAGCTTCACGAAGGCTGTTACAAACATCCTCAGATGTCGCATATCCAAAGCCTGAAGGGAGGTTGCCTGTAAGCATGGTCCCCTGGACATAGATCACTGCAACCCTGTCATCAGAAGTATAGATCTCGCCACCAAAGGACAGGTAAATAACTGCAAAACTTCCACCGATCACAAGCAGCAATGCGGCAAACAATGCAAGATATTGCCATTTATGGCTCTTTTTTGGAGCCGGTGGACTGATCGGTTTCTCTTTTGCTTCCTTTGGAGGTATTGTTGTCCTCTCTTCTTTAACCTCCACAGGAGGGTTATATGCTACGATATCTTCTTCCGGCGACTCAACTGAAGGTACGACAACCCTATCCGTCATAACACCGTCCTCATGAGCATTATCCAGGATCTCAGTATAGTCAGGTTCCGGAGTCATCTCAAATGCCCCCAGATCCGGCACCTCCTCAGTGGATTCTTCCAGGACTTCATCCAGAAGGTCTTCATTATCATCTTTTAAATTAAAAGGTTCTTCACTATTGGTCATCCAATACCTCTGATATATATTATAGATTGACCTGAACATTCAAAAAGCTTCTCTTGTTGATAATATAAGCGAAATATATTTTATTATTGTAGACCATGCAAAAGGAAACTAATGATAATGGAGATAAAAGATGTCCAAATTCCCATCCAATGAACCAGTCCTCGTAACATGTGGGCTGCCATATGCAAATGGAAAGGCACACGTCGGCCATTTGCGTACATATATCCCAGCGGATATATTCACAAGATCCCTCCGAAAGACAGGACAGGAGGTCACTTTTGTGTGTGGTTCCGATACGCATGGAACACCCATCGTCTTCAACGCGGAAGAGTTGAACACCACACCTAAAGAACTGATAAAGATATACCACAAGCATTTCGATGAAACTTTCAAGGAAATGGGCGTGATGTTCGATGCATTCGGCACGACAGATGATCAAACAAATCACGACCGCACCACTGACATTGTCAACAAGCTTATCGAAAACGATTATGTTTTCCCAAAGACCATCGAGATCGCATATTGTCCTTCATGTGACCGCTTCCTGCCTGACAGGTATGTGAAAGGAACATGCCCACACTGCAAGGAAGAGGCAAGGGGAGATGAGTGTGACCAGGGATGCGGAAAACATCTTGAACCGGGAGAACTCGAGAACCCTACATGCACCACATGCAACGGACCTGCTGAGTACAGGAGTCAGGAGCACTTTTTCTTCAAACTGTCCCAGTTTAAGGATTTCCTTATAGAGCACCTTGAAAAGCTCGGCGGAACCCTCAATGCAAGGAACTATGCCCTTGGATGGGTAAAACAGGAACTAACCGACTGGTGTATCACAAGAAACCTTGAATGGGGAGTGCGTTTCCCGGGACATGATGATCTTGTGGTCTATGTATGGGTGGATGCACCTATCGGATACATCGCATTCACCGAGGAATGGGCAGAAGCAAATAATGAGAGCTGGGAGAAGTTCTGGAAAGAAGATTCCCGTATCGTCCACTTCATCGGCGGAGATATCATATACCACCACTGCATCTTCTGGCCTGCTATGCTCAAGGGAGCCGGATACACCCAGCCCTGGGCAGTTGTTGCATCAGGAATGGTGAAGATAGAGGACAAGACGTTCTCAAAGAGCCGCGGATACGTCGTATGGGTCGGAGAAGACTATCTTGACCACGGATTCCACCCTGACCTGCTCCGTTACTACCTCGCAAGCTACACATCCCACACCAAGGAACTGAACTTCTCATGGGAAGTCTTCCAGGACAAGATCAATACTGAACTTGTAGGTGTTTTCGGAAACTTCCTGTACAGGACACTCCTGTTCACCCATAAGAACTTCAAGGAGATCCCTACAGGCGAGATAAAACAGGAGACCCTGGATGAGATCAATTCAACCATTGAAGCTGCAAATGAGGCAATGGAGAACTATGAGTTCAAGAAATATGCCGACACCGTAATGGCACTGGCATCATATGGAAACAGCTATTTCCAGGCCAACGAACCATGGAAGCTCATCAAAGAGAACAAGGAAGCATGCGGTGAAGTTGTTGCAAACTGCATACAGCTTGGAAAGGCACTGTGCCTGCTCTTTGAGCCGATCCTACCAGGCAAAATGGAAGATGCATGGAAGCAGGTCGGAATGACAACAGATGTGCATGCCGCAGGATATGCTGAAGCCACAGAACTTGTTAAGGCTGGTACCCCGCTTGAAAAACCATCCATCCTCTTTGAGAAGATAGAGGATGAAAAGACCGAGCAGATGGAGGCAATCGCATCTGCAAGAGTTAAGGAAGCCATTGCAAAAGAAAGTGGCAAGGAAGAAAAAGAAGAACCAAAGGAGATGAAAGAACTGATCACATTCGACGACTTTTCAAAGCTTGACCTGAGAATAGGAACCATCATTTCTGCTGAAGAGATTAAGAAATCCAAGAAACTGCTTAAACTGCAGGTCGACCTTGGCGAGGAAGAAACACGCCAGATCGTCGCCGGCATCAAGGAATCACACTCACCGGAAGAATTACCCGGCAAGCAGGTTCTTGTACTTACAAACCTCGCACCTGCAAAGCTTTGCGGCGTGGAGTCCAACGGCATGATACTTGCAGGGACAGATGAGGATGGAAAGGCTATCCTGCTGCAACCTGAGAAAGGAACCAATGCCGGAAACGGCATAATGTGATCATCCGATCACATTTGTAAAAGTAAGTGCAAGCATCAATTAAAACTGAACAAAAATACAAGTGAGAGATCAGATTCAATGATAAATTTAATTTGATCTCAAACCTGATTTAAAAAATGAGAGATGGCCTCCTTCTAACTACATCAAACATTTGGCTCTGCAGGAGTCTTTTTCTCTAAATTCAGCTAAGCTACTACAATTTTAATAATAAGAAGTCCCATATTTCTGTTTACAAAAAGGGATGTGAACTCCATGATACCAAAGAAAAAAGATGGAGAACTATAAGACAGTTAGGTCTGACTTTTTACATAGCCGATATACAGGCACATTATGCCAACCGGCAAAAAACAGAGATTTAGATTTAAAACCCTTATTAAATTTCCAACTTAATAACAATCCAGCAGACAAGATACCCAACAATAAAAAATACCATCAGTAAAATTTGGATTAAAAGATGATCATATACTATATTTTTAGCCACAACTCCACTAAGTACGTTCAAAGCAATGACTATAAAAACTGGAATTAAAATCCTTGACATCTTTTTCTTTTCCATGTTATCACCAAATAAAAAAAGCTGATCATAAATCAGCCTATACCAAATTCGAACACTATATACTACTTTTAACACTATCCATAACATCATTATATATATTTTATCTTCAGATGATCAAAATATTAAAAAGAAAGCTGAATTTGTAATTACTTTTTTAGTAACAGCATATAATGGATGAAATATAAATTCGATGAAAATATCTATGCCCGACTTAATTTAGCTGAAACAATATTTTCAATTCTGAAGAGAAAGTATGGAGAGAATCTGTGCAAAAGGTATAGAATTCAAGTAAAAAAAGTGAAGCTAAAGTTATTGATACGTAATCACAAAAGGAATGTCAAGATTATGTGTTTAACCGGATAAAGGATTTCCACACAACTCTCCTTTTAATTCTCCATCAGCATTTCAAGATAGGATGTCCTGATGGAATCCTCTTTTTTTATCCCGATGCTTTCAAGGAACTCGAACAATCTTTCCCTGTGAGAATCAATATCCGAATCTGCCACCAGTTCCACTTCTACGAACTCTCCAAGACCTTCCACTAAGTCAAGGCAGATGGTGATGTCACCATATCTGTAGATATCACGTGTTTTTTTCACAATTCCTGATTCAAAAAAACCAAGGGAGACAAGAATGCCCTTTGCTGCCATCCCATCCACAGAGGTTTCAAATTCCTCCCTTGTCTTGGAGACGCTGTCGAGCTTCCTGCCCTTGTAGGTCATGCGCGTGCCGCCGTTGACACTGCGCAATCTCAATGCTTCGTCAGTTTCTGCAAAATCACGATGAGGTGCATTGTAATACACATCAAGGTGATCTTCCGTGCGGACCTTGAGTGCGCCCATTTCCAGGATCCTGTCCCTGACAGGACCGTGGTCGGCACGCACCTTGATCTCGATCTCTATCATCTTATGCAGGGACGTACTTGGTTCCGTAATAGATCATACCATTGTCGCCGCTCTCACCGAGCTTCCTGAACACTGGCTTGACCTTCATACCAATACGTGCATCCTCAGGTTTGCAAACTATCTGGCTTGTGAACCTTGGACCCTCGTCCAGCTGGACGATACCAAGCACATACGGAGCCTGGTGTTCAAAACCTTCTGCTGCTGTGTGAATGACAGTATAGGTCACGATCTCACCGGGACCGGAGAACTTGTGTGACTCGATCTCACCGTCACGCCTGCACTTAGGGCATACGTTACGTGGAGGATAATAGTATGCATCACAGGTCTTGCAGTGCGTTCCAACCAGATTATACCTGTTTATCTGCTTTCTCCAGAATCTTGCTACAGACATTTAGATCACCTCTCCCTCGCTAAAATGTGTACAACTGCTGTCGCGCCGGAACCTCCGACGTTGTGAGTCATTCCTACCTCAGCACCGTCTACCTGACGTCCGCCAGCCTCGCCGCGCAATTGCTGTGTGACCTCCACGACCTGCTTGATGCCGGTAGCACCAACAGGATGACCACATGATTTCAGACCACCTGAAGTGTTCACAGCTATTTTTCCGCCAATTGCTGTTTCTCCCTCTTCGGTCATCTTTCCACCCTCACCTTTCTTTGCAAAGCCAAGGTCCTCGATAGCACATATCTCGGCAATGGTGAAACAGTCATGGACCTCAACAAGGTCAATGTCAGCTGGTGTCATCTTTGCCATCTCGAATGCACGCTTGCCTGCTGACACGGATGCATCCAGTGTTGTGATATCACGACGGTCATGCAGTGCAATGGTATCGCTTGCCTGTGCTGTTGCCTTAATATAGATAGGAGTGTCCGTGTACTCATGTGCGATATCCGCAGGAGCCAGAACAACTGCCGCAGCACCATCTGTTATCGGAGAGCAGTCGAATATGTGTAATGGATCTGCCACCATGATGGAGTTCAGTACACTGTCCACGGTTATAGGGCTCTTGTACTGTGCAATGGGGTTCATGGAACCATTCTTGTGGTTCTTGACCGCCACAGCTGCCATCTGTTCACTGGTTGTACCATACTGGTTCATGTGCATCCTTGCGATCATTGCATAAAGACCAGGGAACGTTGCACCCATTATGCCTTCCCACTCACGGTCTGCCGCTGCTGCCAGAGCTGAAGAAGCTGCTGTGGATGAAACATCGGTCATCTTTTCAACACCTGCTGCCATCACAATATCCTCATGGCCTGAAGCAACTGCCATCACGGCCTGCCTGAATGCAAGGCCACCTGAAGCACAGGCTGCTTCCACACGTGTTGAAGGAATATGAAGGTCCAATGACAGACCTGAATAATCAGCGATCAAAGCACCAATGTGCTCCTGTTCAACGAACTGACCACCACTCATATTACCGACATACATGCCATCCAGCCTGTCGCCGCTAACTCCGGAATCCTCAATAGCTCCAATACCTGCTTCCACAACGATATCCCTGAAGGAGCGTTCCCACATCTCACCGAACTTTGTGTTTTTTACACCAATAATTGCTACATCTCTCATATCAACACCCCTCATCCGAGCCTGATCTTTCCTTTATGCTTGGCATACATTGCATAGTCCATATAGATCGGATCTGCCAGCAGTCCTTCAACTGTAGGTGCTGCATCGCGTACCTCATCGATCTTATCGGTCACTCTGAAACTGAAGGCATCTCCGCCAGCTCCTGAACCGAATGCTGTTGCGAATATCCTGTCACCTGGTTTTGCCTGGTCAAGTGTTGCGGCAATACCCATCATACATGAACCGGAGTATGTGTTGCCCAGCCTCGGGACGACCAGACCGGGTTTGATCTGCTCTTTGCTGAATCCCAGCATCTTGGCCACCCTTGAAGGGAACTTACCATTTGGCTGGTGGAAAACAGCATTATCATAATCAGAAGGTGATGTACCCATCTTTTCCATCAGGCCATTTGCAGCACCGCTAACATGCTTGAAATATCCTGGCTCTCCGGTGAACCTTCCACCGTGTTCAGGATAAGGCATGCCCTCACGTCTCCAGAAATCAGGAGTGTCAGTAGTAAATGAGTAAGTATCCTCAATAACTGCCACCATCTCAGATTCCTTGCTACCGATGATGCAAGCGACACCACCTGCTGCTGCAGTGTATTCCAGTGCATCGCCAGGAGCTCCCTGGGAAACATCGGCACCAATGGCCATTCCAAGATCGACCATTCCACTGGAGACCAGACCCATACATGCCTGGATCGCAGCCGTACCTGCCTTACAGGCAAATTCAAAATCAGCTGCAGTCATAGCTGGTGTTGCCTCAATGGCCTCAGCCACAATAGTACTGGTAGGCTTTACAGCATAAGGGTGGCTTTCAGAACCCGTATAAACGGCTCCAATACGTTTGGGATCTATGTTGTTTCGTGCTACTGCGGACCTTGCAGCCTCCACTGCAATCGTAGCAGTGTCCTCATCCATGTCAGGTACTGATTTTTCATTTACCATCAGACCTGCACTGAGAATATCTGCGTCATCTCCCCATACACGGGCGATATCTTCTACTTTTATCCTGTATCTAGGAATATAAGCACCATACGAGACAATCCCTACACTCATTTTTATTCACCTTTTGATATATTAAAAGTTTTCAAGATGTATCTAAAAGAGATACTCTTTCACTCGATTATATGATACTGGCTGTACTTTTTCAGGACGTCCACCAGTTCATCAATATCCATTGTCGTTGCAAGAAGTGGTATTCGATCTATCTCTGCCATCTTCCTGGCCATCGGATCGACCTGATTACCCCTTATTCCGTGAATGACCACTGCACCGGGTTTCAAATTCGTTACGCGGATAGCCACCATTGGGGATTTTCCGGTAGAAACCTTTGTGAATATCATTGCACGCTCGGTACTCCAGCCATACAGCTTCTGGAACTCATGGGATGAAAGCTCAAGAATGGCCTTTTTACTGTCCACAACAGTGAAACCGTAAAGAGGCTTTTCAACTCCCTTGTTCACAACATCTGCTTCGATCAGGGTTGCAAGCTTTGCAAGCTGTATAGGATATGTATACTCATACGTAGCATACACTGCCTTGGCACCCGGATCCGTATAAAGCATCCCTTCATAGCTATGGATCTTCTGTCCGCCTTTGGAGGTGTCGATCTCCAAAAGTGCGTCTACGATCTTGCTTACAATAAGAGTACCGGGAGATTTCCTTCTGCCACTTTCATAATCACTTATCACAGAAGGAGATACACCAAGATAACCAGATAGGTCGGTTTGGGCAATATCAAAGTTCAATCGCCACTTCTTCAAAGCCTCTCCGGGCTTCTCAGATAAAGTGATCTCACCTGCCATCTTTTCAGCCAGACGCTGACGGATGTTCTCATGGGCCATATCTTCGGTCATGCTTCGTTAGTCAAGAGGATTAATCTGCATATATATTTAGCGAATGGGATTACGACAATTGACGAATAAAAATCCTTATGTTGTTCAAGTATTTATAAAATGCCGATAATGTCCTATAAATCATGCCCTTGATAAATCTCAAACTGCATGCAAATGTTTCTGAACTGACCCTGTACCTGAAGTGCCCCAGACAGGTCTACTATGCTTACCGAAACCATAAGCTTGCTCCGGAAATAACCCCAGAATACCTTGAGCACATGATGCTAAAGGAACTTTCCCTTGGATATCCGGATGCTATTGAGAGAACTACGGATGAAAAACAGAACATCCATGACGAACTTAACATCGAGATGGAACGTGTAAAAGCTGAGCTGGAATTAATATATTCTACCGAACTACGAGATCTGCCTTTAAAAGTACTGGAAACTGCTGAAAATATTGTTTCTGAGCAGATCGACAGCATTGCTGCGAACCTTACGGAATCTATCAGGAAACATGGCCGGGAAGAGATCATACAGAGGATCAGACCATATCGTACAGAGCCAGTGCTGCATTCTGACAAATTGAAGATGACCGGCATACCTTCTGCAATTATACAGTACAAGGAAAGAATGGTACCCCTTAGCATAAGAACAGGCAAATGCCCGGATTCCGGTGTTTGGGGAAATGACAGGATCCACATTGCAGCCATTGCAATGCTTCTCGAGGACAACTACGAGGATAGTGTCGAGCATGGTTTTGTGCAATACGCAAGACATGGGAATATCCGAAAAGTTAAGATCAGACCGGAAGACCGCCGACAGGTCCTGAAGATACGAAAGCGTGTTGACACTATAAAGGAAGGCATCCTACCTGAAAGGAAAGAAGGTCCCATCTGCAAATATTGCAATTTTACAAAATTCTGCACCACTACGAAGTCATCCCTTGCTTCCAAACTCTTTTGAGAAGGTTACAGCAGCCAAAACCTATTTATGCATTCTTCCAGTGACCATCTACGATGTCAAAACCTGTATATCTTGGAAAACTGCTTCTCCACTGGTGCAGTAATTGTAATGTGCCCGTACTTGGGAAGAAATGCAGTTGTGGAGAGAGCACTCAAAAGGTAGAGGTCACCCCTCCTGGAGATATACGTCCGGCATTCCAGTACGACATAGATAATATCAATGCTGTTTCAATGAAGCAGTTCAACGCACCGCTTATACCGGAAGGACATCTTGTTGTGATGAACAAGGCCCCATACGATGACAGGATGGAAGAGATCATAGTTGACGGGGAAGTTCTCGCAAGCATTCGTTTTGAGATCGAAAAACTCAAGTGGGTACTATTGCCAAGACTGCCCGGTGCAAGACGTCTTTTCGAAGGGAAGGACCTCAAAGACATGAGAGGATGGGTTGTACTGGACAGCGGAGCTGTGAATTTCATATTAAAGGGTGCAAGCGTACTTGCACCGGGAATCGTTGATGCCGACCCTGAGATACAGAATTCCGATGAAACGGTCGTACTTACCCCCGAAGGAGATATCATAGCTGCCGGTCGAGCACGCATGCCAGGTGCCGATATGCTGGAACACAAGCGTGGTGTCGGGGTCAAGACCCGCTGGAAAGGCAAACCTGAGAAACTGAACGTTCCTGAAGGTGGGCAGACCTGGAACGATGCCGTAGAGGCGAACTCGGAAATCCTCGATCGTTTTGAGGAGAAAGCACATTCATTTATCAAAAACGTGAATGAGACCGTTAAAAAACCGGTCACAGTCTCATATTCCGGTGGCAAGGACAGTCTTGCGGTACTACAACTGACAAGTGAATGCCTGGAAAATTATGATCTTCTCTTTGCAGATACCGGACTGGAATTCCCTGAAACCATAGAGAATGTAAAAGAGATCGAGAAATTATACAATAAACCACTCAGGACAAAAGATGCAAAGGAAGCATTCTGGGACAGCGTTGATAATTTCGGACCGCCATCTGTGGAAGCACGCTGGTGCTGCAAGGTATGTAAGCTCGGCCCCATCACACAGATAATCGAAGAGAACTACGAGAATGGATGTCTCACTTTTATCGGCCAGAGAAAGTATGAGTCAGATGCCCGGGCAAAGAGCGAACGTGTGTGGAAGAACCCATGGGTAGGGAACCAGGTGGGTGCATCCCCAATACAGGACTGGACCGCAATGCACGTCTGGCTTTATATTTTCAAGACCAAGGTACCATACAACGTGATGTATGAACGCGGTTTTGACAGGATCGGATGCTGGCTGTGCCCGTCCTCATCACTGGCAGACATTGTGCGTTTAAAGGAAACACACCCACAGATGGAAAAGAGACTTAATGACTACCTGCTGGAATATGCAGAACGTATGGGACTCTCAAAAGAATGGGTGGACCACGGATTATGGAGATGGCAAACCCTGCCGCCTGCCATTGCAGAAGTGGCAAAACAGAAAGGCATCAATATCATACCAAAGAGCGAAGTAAAGGGCAACCTGAACTTTGCTGTGACCTCCGGATACAGGCCATGTCGCGAAGGTGGAATGTCTGCAGAAGGTAGTTTTGGCATTGCACTTGATATGGAACTTATTGAAAGCACCGGACAGCTTCGTGCTGCCGGAAAGCCTGCTTATATTGAGGGGGTCGCTTCAGTACAACATGAGGATGACCGTGCACAGATATTTGCCTCGGGAACTATCACTGCAAGAGGTAATGACGAGAAAAGTGCACGCAAGTTCATGACCAATGTGGAAAGATCGGTCAGGCGTGCCCTGAAATGCATGGGTTGTGGCGTCTGTGTGGGAAAATGTCCAAACAACTCCATTACAGTCAAAGACGAGAAAGCTATCATTGGAAACAAATGTATCCACTGTGGCGCCTGTATTGATATTTGTCCGATCGTGAAATTTGGCTGATGAAACGGATCAATGTACCACATTGTCCAACCAGAACGTTTATACATAATATATAACAACATAATTTGGTGATTTTTTGGTAAAAAGAGCACTGCTGAGCGTCTCTGACAAAACTGGAATCGTAGAGTTTGCAAGAGGACTGGAGCAACTGAACATAGAGATCATATCGACCGGCGGAACTGCAAGGATGCTCCGTGATGCGGGTATTGAGACTACCGATGTCTCAGAAGTGACCGGATTCCCTGAAATGATGGGAGGCCGTGTAAAGACCTTGCATCCAAGGATACACGGCGGCCTTTTGTGCCTGAGAGAAGATGCCTCACACATGGGAGAGGCAGAGAAGGAATCCATAGAGCTTATCGACATGGTTGCAGTCAACCTTTATCCCTTTGAGATAACAGTATCAAAGGAAGGTGTTAACCTTGAAGAGGCGATCGAGAATATCGATATCGGTGGACCTACATTGTTACGTTCTGCCGCAAAGAACTATTCATCTGTCGCCGTAGTATGTGACCCCGATGATTATGGACACATTCTCAAGGAATTAAGATCATCCGGCGTTGTTTCTGACCAGACAAGAGAAACACTTGCAGTCAAGGCATTCCGCCACACTGCAGACTATGACAGCACAATTGACACATACCTGAGCAAAACGCTGCTTGGCGAGGATGTTCTACGCATGAACTTCACCGATGGCGTCAAACTGCGTTATGGTGAGAACTGGCACCAGGAAGCAACATTTTACAAGGACAAGGGAATTGAAGGACCTGCACTCTCAAATGCAAAACAACTGCATGGAAAGGAGCTTTCCTATAACAACTATGTTGATGCCGACAATGCACTCCAGACCATCAAAGAGGTAGGGAACAAGAAGCCAGCTGTTGCTATTGTCAAGCACAATAACCCCTGCGGACTTGCAACTGGAAATACCCTTACTGAAGCATTGCAGCATGCATGGGACGGCGACCCAATATCCGCCTTTGGCAGTATAATCTGTACGAACACCGTATTCGACATGGAATCCGCAGAATTCCTCAAAGGAAAGTTCGTCGAGATTATCCTGGCACCTGGATTCGAGCATGATGCACTGGAATACCTGAAGGAAAAAAGCGCAAACCTTCGCTTGCTTGAGCTCCCACAGTTCAATGAGAGTTTTGATACCGATAGCACATACAAGTATGTCATTGGAGGCATGCTGAAACAGCAAAGGAACATCGGCCTCTACGAGAAATGGGACTGTGTGACAGATGCACAATACCCTGAAGAGAAGCGGGAACTATCAGAGTTCTGTATCGCTGCCTGTAAGAGTACAAAGTCAAACTCTGTAACTCTGGCATATGAATACAGTGAAGGATGTTTCGTGATGCTCTCCATGGGTGCAGGACAACCAAACCGTGTTGATTCCATCCGCAAGCTTGCAACCACAAAAGCAAAAGAGAACCTTGAAAAGATCTATGAAAGGGAAAAGCCGGACATGTCCTTTGAAGAGTACTGGGAATCCATACTTTCCGAATGTGTCATGGCGTCAGATGCTTTCTTCCCATTCGACGACAGCATAATCCACGCTGACGAAAGCAACATCAGATATATCATATCCCCGGGCGGATCGATCAGGGATGACGAAGTCATAACTACCGCAAATCGCCTTAACATATCCATGGTTTTCACAGGAATGAGACACTTCCTGCACTGAAAGACCAAAAAGAATGTGTACATAACTACACATTCCCTTATTTTTTGTTTTTCTTTGAATTTTCTGGAGTTGGCTAGTCCAATATTGTTTCAATTACAGCTAATTGTATTTCAATAAAAATATTAGAATAATAGCTTATAAATAAGACATATCGGCACCATGTGACCTCATAATGATAAAACATACAAATTTCACATATGTGAACATATTCGCAAATCAGAACTATTTAAATAAGATTTCCTAAACTATATATACAATTGATACACAATCACCAATGGAGTTGATGGAACTGAAATCAACAGGGCTACTAAGCATTTTAACATTTTCTGAAAAACGAAAGGACCTCCTGTTCCTGTTAGAAAAAGGACCACGATCATTATCCCAGATAAGAGAACATTTTAATGTAACTTCTCCAGAGATATCGCCCCGATTGAAAGAAATGGAAGCTGCAAACTTTATCTACAAGGATGAAAAAGAGTATCATATAACCCCCATTGGCAGAGTTGCAACCAAATACCTGAGACCTCTGATCGATACACTTCACTCAATAGAGAAAAATGAGACTTTTTGGAAAGAACACATTCTGGAAGGCATTCCACAACATCTTCTTGACAGAATATGTGAACTTGGCGAGTGTTCCATCCATGAAGAAGGTCTTGAGAATATATACGATTCCCACAAGATATTCATGAATAGTATTGCCGAAGCAAAAGAGGTCTACGGAGTTTCATCAATATTCATACCTAGCTACCCGGAATTTTTCTCAAACCTTTCAAAGAACAGCGTACCCACGTCCCTTATATTAACAAGGAACGTCTTTGAAAAAGTGAAAAATGAGTACACCGAAATGATGCAGAGCTGTTTGGATTCAGAGGCAACAAAGCTTTACCTGATCGACAATGCGAAGGTTGCATTCGTCGCAACTGACAACTTCTTTTCCCTGTCCCTCTTTTTCAAGAATGGGAGCTATGACCCACAAAGAGATCTGGTCGGCACAGGAGATACCATTGCAAACTGGGGAAAGGAACTCTTTGAGCATTACAAAAAAGAGGCCAGGGAAATTACATCCCTGTAAATGCCTTTAATCCTACCATCACACTTGATTCACCGTCTACAACGAACAGGCGCTTGTGCATTCTGCCCTTTGACTCATTTTCCGTAGGCACTGTGAACCTACTTATGCAGATAAATCCTGCGATGAAACTGTAAACCAGAATGATAGGCTCATAGGCAATAGTCTCTGAAAGTATCAAAATTCCCAGAAGAGAATGGGAGAACAGATGCATGCCCAACAGGAGGTCACGGGTCCTCTGTGGTCCAAGACTCACAGGCAGGGTCTTGATACCAGCAAGAGCATCACCCTTTATGTCCTTGAAATCATAGACAGAGGAATTAACGAAAAGTTTGATCCCAAAGAAAAGGAAAACTGCGATCACAGGGAAAAGACTTTCAGCATACCAGCCTGCAATACCGGCAATGAAGGCACCCCATGTTGTACCCACAACAAGATTTTTTACTCCAAGACCACCTTTTAGTTTCAAATGGTATTTGCCGACCTTTATCCCTTTACTGTAAAGATAACCAGTAACAAGAGGAAGAAATGCGAGAAGTAATATTCCATCGAGGAACAGGAAATAAGCACCTGCTAAAAATGCAAGCAACGAAACGAAAAGTGCTACATCCCTTCTTGCACCTGTAAGCTCAGACCTGTTGACAGCATCCTCTTCAGAATCAAGCGCACGGTCCAGTGTATATACTGCATAGACGACCAATCCACCTGCAACACAGGAGAGAAGATTGAATTGCATCTGGAGCAGAAGGAAAGCAAGATATATCCTCAAAGCCCCTGAAATTGAAACCAGCGTGGAACTGTTCAACAGATGCAGGGTTGGCAATAGCCCGGAAATGTCCGGGAGAACAAAGCGATTGCTGCTATTGTTGTTGTTTTTTGGATAGCTCAACTGATTTGTGGAAATTACTGTTTTTTCAGCCATGAGTATAATAGTAGCGGACTTCCAGATATTATTAAAGTAAAATATGATTATACCATTAGACTAAATTAGACCACTCAACTAAGAAATAACTAAATCACTAATATATACCCTTGGAAAAATAACTACCAATTGTATTACACTATCCGGATGAAGTATCTGGAAAGGATCTGAAAGAGCAGAAAAACGAAGAGTTAGGGATGGTCGAATGAGTTATTGAATGACCAAATCCTGATAACTCAAGAGGCTGAAAATGAAAAACTATTGTCCTTCAATCCCGACAGAGATCACAAACTATACAGATAGAGATCAGCAGAGAACCACCATAACCTGCTACAAGGAATCCTCCAACCCGAAGAACATGTGGAAACTAAAGATGATGGATATACGATCCCGATCAAACAGTCCCTTTGAACCATCCGGAAACGTACTATTCGGACCCAATTCACATTACTGGACTGATACAAATGGCCTGAACATATACATCGGCTCCTGCGACACAAATGTGATCGGATATTCAAGAGAAGGGGTAAGCAAATTTATTTCGAACATATTTATACAGGAATTTCCAGAGATGGAATCTGCAAATGCCAGAACTTTTGGATATGATCTTGCAGATGAGATCAGCATCTTAGACCATATGGATCCCGGAAAGGACAGCCACAGAAAAATCAGGATCGGATGGTCATCCATGGCACTTGTTTTTTTCTACAATGAAATACAGACCAATGAGACCATACCCCTATTGATAGACGATCGATGCCACAATATCCATAAAAAGAGATAATACGGAACTGTTTTATAAGGTGTTTTCTTTCTCACCACCAAACCTTTTTGAGGAAAACACCAATGAACCCCAGAGCCCGAATGTTTGCAGAAGAAAGCATCTCAAAGGTCCTTTTCAAACTATCAGTGCCAGCAACCATAGGAATGGTAGTTCAAGGACTTTACAACCTCGTGGACACAATTTTTGTCGGAAGGGCACTGGGGGCTGAGAGTGTACAGGGAATAGCAGGTATTACAATAGCATTCCCGATCCAGATGATAATAATGGGAGTTGCACTTACAATTGGAATTGGAAGTGCATCCATAATATCGAGAAGCCTTGGTTCAAAAGACTACAAACGTGCTGATATTGCACTTGGGAATGCCATATCTGCAATACTGGCACTCAGCATACTTATCACAGTACTGGGAAGCATTTACATCATACCCCTTCTGAAACTGTTCGGTGCTACTGAGACAATCCTGCCATTCGCATTTGACTATACGAGAATAATATTGTATGGGACGATCGTTTTTGCATTCTCAATGACGGTCAATAATATCGTTCGCGCAGAAGGCAATGCAAAGGTTGCCATGCTGACAATGCTCATATCTGCCGGACTGAACATAATACTAGACCCGATATTCATCTTCGGACTTGATATGGGAATAGAAGGTGCTGCCATCGCAACAGTGATATCACAGGCTGTCAGCGCCATATATCTGGTCCATTATTTCAGAACTGGAATGAGCAGCCTGAACTTTCATGCAAGTAATCTCATCCCTCATTCCGATGTTTTCAGGGAGACAATTGCCATCGGAACATCCTCTTTTGCAAGAAGTGCATCAGGAAGCCTGATGATCATTGTAATAAACAATGCACTGGCGATCTACGGAGGAGATATACCCATAGCGGTCTTTGGTGTTGTCAACCGCCTTTTCATGTTCACATTTATGCCAATGATAGGCATAGTGCAGGGATTGCAGCCTATTGTAGGATTCAATTATGGTGCAAAGAACTTTGAGAGGGTCATTACTTCAACGTCGCTTGCCATAAAGGTCACCACCTTAATATCGATGGCAGGATTCCTGTTGCTGTTCCTTTTTCCCGCCCAGCTATTCAGTATCTTTACCACGGACCAGCAATTGATAGAGGCAGGCAAGTCTGCTACGCGCATCATGGTACTTGCATTGCCTTTCCTAGGGTTCCAGATAGTAGGAGCATCCATCTACCAGACACTTGGAAAAGCCAGATCTGCATTCATCCTTTCCATCAGTCGACAGGTGCTCTTCCTGATACCACTTGTATTGATACTACCACAATTTTTCCAGCTGGAAGGAATATGGATAGCTTTCCCGATATCCGATGGACTTTCATTCATTGTGACCTTTGTAATGCTGGCAAAGGAATACAGCGCTTTCAAGGGCACCATTGCATGATACAACGATGGAACAACTGAACATCAGCTAGTCCCATCGTCGTAATTATTTTCGTTATTGTTATTGCTGATAATTGTTGTTATCCCACCACATCCTGACCCGCATAGTATCACCAAGGTGCAGGATGGAACCATCTTCGTTCCGGGGCAGGACCGTACCCAGATATTCCCTCAGGATCCCCAGTTTTTCAGGAGTGTATGCCCTGTAGTGCGGTATGTAGTGTTTTACAGCCTCCTCCAGTGAAGAGAAGAACATACTTCGCTCTATCGGGAACACGTTCATGTTAGGATAGATGCCCATATCGTAGAGAACGTTGTACATTATGTTGCACTTGGGTGAGCTGTGATATTCCTCATTGTGAAGGGCAGGCCATATGGCACTATATTGTTCATCCCAGGAGGTTTCCCCTGCAAACCAGTAAATATAGACAGCCCCGCTGGAAACTGCCTGTATCTTTTCAAAGGCCTGCCTGATATCTGGAACGCTCAGCGAATAGGAAGCAATGACAACATCATAGTCATCACCCACCTCTTCGATATCGATGTCTTCCCAGCCTTTGTGTATGCATCGGATGTTGTCGATGTTCATCTCATCAATATTTTCCTGCAGAACGGACATCATACCATCAGAAGGTTCAACAGCAACAACTTCCCTGACACGCTTGGAGATGGGAATTGCAAGTGCCCCCGGTCCTGAGCCTATATCAAGGACCCGTGAATCCGGCTTAAGGTCGATCTCGCTTAGAGTATGCTCTATCCTGGCAGCGCCTTTGTCCCTGGACATTTCCCAGTACCTTCTGGCACTTTCTTTGGTTTCCCATATGTCCACCTTTTCCAATGACCCATCCACTTCATTATAGAGTCTCATCTGTTCTTTCCAAACTTCGTTCCAGTCGATGTCCCTGATATCCATAGACAAGAATATGGGAAGTTATCAAAAAAAGATTTTGCTCCATAAAAAGAGGAGAATATTCCAGAAAATGCAAATATTCAGAAGAGGACGAAACTTAGAAAAATGAGTATTAAGAACACAAGATTAAACCAAAAAAGGAAGAAAAGAACAGTAAGGAGAGTAAGAGGAAAGAGAACTACGTATGAGTTCCCTTAACCTTAGAAAATACAAGATCCTTTGTTAAAGTTTTTCAGCTATCTGCACAGCATTCAAAGCAGCGCCTTTGAGGATCTGGTCACCACATACGAAGAACTCTAGACCGTGGTCACCGAATACAAGGTTCTGCCTGATCCTGCCAACTTCCACATCATACTTTTTGGTGGCAGTCAGTGGCATCGGGTAAACGTTGTTCTCAATATCATCTTTTAGTTCAACGCCCTCGATTTCGCCCAATAATTTCTTTGCATCCCCAGGTGAGATCGCCTTTTCGGTCTCGATCACTATGCTTTCCCCATGTACTCTCATTGTAGGAATCCTTACACATGTGCAGCTGATAGCCATATCAGGTTCACCGAATATCTTTCTGGTTTCCCAGACGACCTTCATCTCCTCACGGGTGTAATCGTTGTCCTGGAAACTATCGATGTGCGGAATTGTGTTAAAGGCAATAGGATGAGCAAAGACCTCATTCTTGACCTCCTTGCCTTCCAGATAATTTCTGGTCTCCTCGGTCAGTTCGCTCATTCCTGCAGCTCCGGCCCCACTGGTAGCCTGATAGGTGCTGATGATGACCTTCTTCAGACCATACTCCTTGTGAAGGTTGTACAGAGGGATTGCTGCAATGGCAGTCGTGCAGTTAGGATTGGCGATGAGCTTAGAGTCCCCGATAGCATCAGTATTGATCTCAGGTACCACCAGAGGAACTTCATCATCATACCTGAAAGCACTGCTGTTGTCAACCACATAGCAGCCTGCATCTGTTGCCTTTTTGGCATTCTCCTTGCTCCAGCCTCCGCTGATCGCAAAAAATGCAATATCAAGCTGTGAATAATCTGCTGAACCGGCATTTTCAATAGTGATCTCACCAAAAGGTGTCTCGATGGTCTTGCCTGCACTTCTCTCTGATGCATAGAGCCTTAAGCTTTCTACAGGAAAGTTCCTGTCATGAAGAACTTCGACGATTTCCCTGCCCACTGCACCAGTAGCGCCCATAATTCCTATCTTGTAACTCATTTTTCTTCATCCATTAGTTGCTGAGAGTCCATGAAAACCCTGAGTTTCTTTATTAGCATCAAGTATTATGTGAAATTGTGTGAATATTGCTTTTGGAAATCTCAAATTTGCCCAAATTGATCAGCAATTCCACTTGTAAGTCCGGCTTCTGCTATATATCATACATATAGAAATAGCCTATCCTTGTTTTTACTGACATTATAGCAAATGAAAATAAAATCCGTGCATTTAATTATCATCAATACATTCTAACCCCCATGAAATTCACTAAAAGACCACTTCTTTTGATGATACTTGACGGCTGGGGATACTCACCGGAAGATAAAGGAAATGCCATCGCACTGGCTGATACCAGCAACCTTGATCGTTTGGTAGAGGAGTATCCAGATACGATACTCAGTGCTTCAGGAGAAGACGTTGGGCTTCCGGAAGGGCAGATGGGGAACTCTGAGGTAGGGCACCTGAACATAGGAGCAGGACGTGTTGTTTACCAGGACCTGACCCGCATTAACAGAGATATTGTGAACGGAGATTTCTTCAAAAACCCTGTGTTGCTGCAAGCTATCAATAATGCAAAGGAGAAAGGTTCAGCTCTTCATTTGATGGGACTTTTTTCTTATGGCGGAGTACACAGCCATATGGACCACATGCGTGCACTCATTGAGTTTGCGAAGAACAAAGGACTTGACAGGATCTACATACATGCATTCCTTGATGGTCGAGATGTTCCACCAAGAGCAGCTCTTGAGGACATGAAAGAGCACGTCAGGCTCTGCGAATCCACAGGGTGTGCAAAAACTGCGACAGTCGCTGGAAGATACTATGCAATGGACAGGGATAACCGCTGGGATCGTGTGCAGGCAGCATACGATGCTATCACCCAGGGAATTGGATTCCGGTCCAAAGACCCGATGTCCGCTGTTTCAGAAGGTTACGAAAGAAATGAGGATGATGAGTTCATCAAACCTACGGTGATTGTCGATGACAACGGAGAACCTGTTGCCACGATCAGAGATAATGATTCCGTGATATTCTTCAATTTCAGACCTGACCGTGCAAGAGAGCTTACATACGCCTTTGTAAACGACGATTTCGATAAATTCGAACGCAAGGTGCATCCTAAAGTTCACTACGTATGCATGTCCGAATATGATGAAAAACTGACAGTGCCCATTGCATTCCCATCAGAGGAACTTAAGAACACGCTCGGAGAGATCCTCAGCAAGGCAGGGATAAAGCAGTTGCGCATTGCAGAAACTGAAAAGTACGCCCATGTAACATTCTTCTTCAATGGAGGAGTGGAAAAACAGAACGAAGGCGAGGAAAGATGCATGATCCCATCGCCAAAGGTCGCTACCTATGACCTCAAGCCCGAAATGAGTGCATATGAGGTCACCGAGGAACTTATCGAAAGGATCGGATCAGATGCATATGACGTGATCATACTGAATCTGGCGAACATGGACATGGTAGGGCACACCGGAATAATGGAAGCTGCCATCAAAGCAGTGGAAGCAGTTGATGATTGTGTTGGAAAGATAGTTGACCGGGTCCTAGAAGCAGGAGGGGAAGCAATGATCATGGCTGACCATGGAAATGCAGAAAAGATGGTCGATCACTCCACAGAACAAGGACACGTCCACACTGCACATACAAGTAACCCGGTTCGCTTTGTGTATGTTACAAAGGACAAAGAAATTTCACTATCAAAAGGCAGGCTTTCGGATGTAGCACCTACCATCCTGAATATCATGCACATAGAACAGCCAGCCGAAATGACAGGTCACTCCCTGATAATAAAAGAATAATCAGAAATGCCGTAACTAAAAAAATAAGTGGAGAACTAACAAACCAGTCAGAAAGATTTTGATCAGAACCACTGGTCAAGGGTACTCTGTCCGCCACCCATGTTAGCTTCAAGGCGGTCGAGTACCTTATTTACCCTATCTTCTGAAAAATCGTGCTGTTTGCAAAGGAAATCAATGATCCCGGCCCGATCTGGTTTTTCCCATTTAAGTTCATAATCATCAGTTACCGGAGGGTTCATGAAGAAATCCTTTTTGGAATCAAGATCCTCGATCTCCTTTCCGATTTCGAACAGGACACCTTCGATACTACCGTGCTCTTTCACGAATTTAAGAGCCCTTTTCGGGCCGATGTTCTCAAGCCCCGGATTGTAGTCAGTCCCGATGCACATGGCGATATCGATTAGCTGTGAACGTGTCACACCAAGTTCTTCAAGGCTTTCCTCAAGAGAGATCATCTCCGGCTTCACGTCCACATAAAGGTTCTTGCGAGGAAGTTTCCTTTTACCTGTTATCGTCAGATTACGTACAACAGAAGGTGCTCCGAATAGCAGAGAGTCATAATCCTGCGAACCAATAAGATCAGCATCCCCCTTACGTACCATATAGGAAGCCTGCGCCTCTCCTTCAGAAGGTGCTTTCACATAGGGTATGCCCATTAGTTCCAGAAGTTTTATCGAATCCTCAATGATCTCCTTAGTGACCTTTGATGAAGCCTGAGCATACTTGTATGCTTCTTCCTCAAATCCCTGTGCTTTGGCATCTTCCCATTTTGCACTTGCAGCTTCACGTATCTCGTGACGTTTCTCAAGGGTACCGGATTTGAACTCAGGAGGTTTGCCATCAAAAACGAAAACAGGCTTTACACCGCTCTCAATGAGATTTGTGAACCTGTAAAGGATACCCGAAAGGTGGGATGTTACCTGCCCGCTTGAATCTTTCAGAGGAGTACCATCACGTTGCCTGATTATGCTCAAGAACTGGTAAAGTGTATTATAGGCATCAATAGCGACTACCTTGTTTGAAAGCTCAGCTATTTCAATAGTATGTTTCTGAAGCAGATCCCCAATATCCGTGCCCATGTTACCCGGTGATTGTAAAAAGGTCAGTTGTGTCCTGAAAAGTCCTCATTAACATCGATACGCACATCTATTACTGAATCGTCGTGTGCATTGATCTTGCCAACTTTAAGGATGTTCCCTACACGGTCGAGAACTGTTGTTTTAGTTACTTCCACCTGATGTACATCATCACCTTTACCGTTCTTATGTACAATCAATAACTCCTGACCACAAACAGGATTTTTTCCAACTTTAGAAACAAGGTTCTTTACAACCTGCTCAAATTCAGAGTATATAAGCACCTCTGAATATTTTCCAGCTTTCTTGATTATGCCTATCGGTTCTAAATTAATGCGCATATACGCTCCCCTATAACATAACAATCCAATAAATCTAGTACTATAATATAGTCCACATAATACTGCCACATTAATATGCTTTACGGCATCTGTCGACTATTGCAATAAATTTGCACTGATTTTGGATATCAATTTTAAACTATAAGAGAATAGAAAGATAGGAGATTAGCGATATGTTCTCCTATTCATTGTATCCATTGCTTCATCTACCACAGTGATAACTTCATTCATCTTCTTGTCCATTGAACTTTCAATGCTCTGCACGTTTATGCGAAGAGAACGTTCCTTCTCATCCAGCCTCTTTTCGATCTTTCGAAGCCTTATGTCCACAGAGAGGATCATAGCAGCCAATGCACCTACCATAACAATGGCAGATAATATGATCAGAGAGTTTGCAGGACTATATTTGAACCTACCCAGCCATTCATAGGTCAGCACAAAAGACGATACAACCATCACAAGTGAAAATACAATGTCCCGAGTATCCATCATTTTTACCTCATTTACAAATGCTTGCAGCAATATTTTGCTGATGATACGTATTATAATTCTTACATACTATTAAATACTGTGCAGATATTTAGAATTCCAGAGAAATTTTGATAGAAAGGGAGCATATATTGTGAGTTCTGAAAAAGACACATTCCGGGATTACATTCCAATGGTCGTAATGGCCGGATTGATACTGGTTGTACAGTCCTTAGCACTTTTCCTGGCATCCCCCATGGAAGACCTGGGAATGAGGGCTGTGGAAAATCCCGAATCTACAGCAAATTCATTGTATTATATCGGATTCATACTTGTATTCACGTTCCTTCTACTTATGGCTATCAAAAGGAACATGAAATGGGTCATACAGCTCACAATACTTCTTGCAGTAGCAGCAACCGTCTACTATGGATTCTATCCAATATTCTTCATCCTCGGATTAAACCCGGCGATGAGCAATGCAATTGCAATTCCAATGGCAATAGGCCTGACAGCACTGCTTTACAAGTTTCCTGAATGGTATGTCATCGACATCACAGGCATAATAATCGGAGCAGCTGCAAGTTCTATTTTTGGAATATCCTTCGGGATAGTCCCCGCCATAGTACTTCTGAGCCTGCTGGCAATATATGATGCCATTTCAGTCTACAAGACAAAACACATGATAGATCTTGCAGAAGGGGTCATGGACCTGAAACTGCCCATTCTGTTCGTCATCCCAAAGAAACTGAACTATTCATTCATAAAGGACAGTCTTAAAGCAGAAGGAGAAAGGGATGCATTCTTCATGGGCCTGGGCGATGCGGTCATGCCCACAGTTCTTGTTGTATCAGCAAATGTTTTCATCGAGCACACCGGATTTATCTCACAGCCTGCCCTTGGAGCAATGATAGGAACAATCATAGGGTTCTTTGCACTGAGCATCTTCGTCATGAAAGGAAAGCCACAGGCAGGACTGCCATTCCTAAATGGAGGAGTTATCCTTGGATACATTGCAGGCGCTCTGCTCTCAGGAACACCGATCCTGGGATGAAATCAAAAGATAAGAAATAGAACCATAAGATCAAAATTAAAAATAACGAAAAGTGATGCCAAATATCAAGTGGACATCACTCGTTTCTGTTAGGAATTGTTGAGACTCATTTTTTTGTTAGTGATCCATCATGAAGATCAATCTTCATTGTCGACCTTACATCCATTGCCGTTATTACCGGGAGCGATGTTACAGACATCACATTCCTCATCGCAGTCGGGCTTCGAACCATTGAACTCAAGATCAAGAGCTCTGGTACCTTCTGCAAGGACAGAAGCGTTGGACATTGCACCACCGATCAGGACAGCATCAAATATCTCTTCTTTTGTGAGACCTAGCCTGTGTGCCACACGGATGTGCATCTTCATACAGTGATCACAGCGAATTGCCGAAGAAACGCCGATACATATCAGTTCGATTGTCTTGGGATCAAGCCTTTCGAACTCCCTCATGATGGAATTGTCATACATCACTTTTGGTATCAGAAGGTCTGGCATATCCTTCATGAAGTTCAGTATATAGGGAACCTCCCCATACCTTTCCCTGACACCCTCCAATACCTCCGAAACTGCCTCATCAGGCTCTTTTTCCACGATCTCCCTGATCTTTTCGAAATCCATAATGATCCTCACTACTGCTAATATAATTAAATTATTGATCCTACCTCAGACCTGCGTTTGATCTTTATCAGAACATAGTTCTTCATCTTTGAAGGCATGATGTCCGCAATATCTGAAAGTTTGAAACCTTCATCAAACTCAATGTTACCAATAGCTTCATGGTACTCATCAAAAGGCAATTTGACCCTCATTCCATCGAGCTGAAGTGTAATTGGTGCGGGTGTCAGAACATCATGGATATCGGGAACCTGCTCCTGTACTTCCTTCATCAGCCTTGCAGGAAGCACAACAAGCGGATCTTTTGAGATCCTCTCCCTCTTGAGGTTTATCATCTCACCGACCTTTTCATTAAGTACATCCATTGCATCGAGTTCAGGACCTTTCCTCATCCTGTGGGCAACCCTTCCAATGCCTCCCACATACATGTCACATCCGGGAACATCCTCTGTTTTAAGGTCCGGGCCACCACTGACAATTATTGGAATGTCGATCCCTTCAAAGAGCTTTGGCTTCTTGTTGATGATACAATCCTTGAAAGTGCCGAAGGAGAACACTGCAACATCGTGCTCGTTGATAAGTCTCCTTTCATAGTCTGCCGAAAGTGCTACCCTTCTTCCCATTCCTCTTGCAAGACCTATCATGTTGGTGTTCGCACCTCCTCGACGCAGGAATTCTGCAACGTCACATGCTGAATGTGGAAGGTGATGCGAAGCAAGGGTAGGTGATACAACTGCGATCTCAGTACCTGTGAGAGGGGCAGAAGTAAGTTTCCCCAGCAATTTCTTGCAAAGTTCCTCCACAAGAGGAACATCTTTTTTCGGAATAAGCATTACAAGGGTTACTTCTGTGGAAGCAGGAGTCTTTTGTACAAGATAACCACCAAGGTCTTCCAGCAGTTCAAGTATGAGACTGTGTTTGTGAATACCGCCTTCATAGATATATGGTTCAAGCACTGCTGCCATTAAAATCATCTCCTGTCAGATCTTCAAGCATTACGCGGGCCTCATCTATCCATTCCTGTTGCATTGTATCCTCTGATGCCACAAATATGAACTTACCACCATCAAGAGAATGGTAACGTATCCTGAAACCCTCAGGAGTGGCACGTATTGCCATATCCGCAAGCCTTTCACGAAGGGACTTTTCCGGATCATCCACAACGATATCACCGATGGAATCTTCAGTTGCCTCCAGGTCATCAGAGATCACCTCGATCAGATTCCTCTGAGGCTGTATGACATTCGCCCTTCCAAATTGTGCCCATAGTTTTTCCAGGAATTGAGGGATAGTCTTCTCATCCGTTACAGTGATTACCACTTTTGATCCGGGCCTGTCGAGCTCGGTAGACGATATCTCCTTCGCCTTTATAGGAGGAAGACCACTACGAAGGACGATGGCCATCATGAACAGCGAGTCCTCGGGCCTTATCCTCACTTTTATCCTTCCAATGGTCCTTACAAAAGCAAGCTCAGAGATAATATCCTTCATTATGCTTTCGTATGCTTTTGCCTCAGAAGGCTCGGTAGTCTCTACAATGAATATCTCAAGGGGTTCCATGAAGATCACCCCTTTACAAAACCGGATGACAGAAGTGCTGCACCCACAGCACCGATAAGCTGTGAATGTGGAGGCACGAGTACATCGATCTTCAAGAGATCCCCAAGGGCCTTTGGAACACCTGCAATAAGAGAAGAACCGCCCACAAGGATGAGTGGTTCCTTGACTTCCACTTCCTGAAGCTGCTGTTCGAAGATCTGCTCGACCACACTGTGGCAGGCTGCAGCAGCTACATCCTCAGGGATCGAGCCTTTAGCAAGGGAGTTCACAAGGGACTGGATTCCGAAAACGATACAGTAACTGTTCATTTCCACGTTCTTTTCCATACCCCGCACAGCAAGCTCACCAAGTTCTGTGATCTCAACACCAAGACGCTTAGAGGTCATCTCAAGGAAGCGACCGGAAGCACCTGCACAGATACCACCCATTGTGAACATGCCAGGAATACCGTCCTGTACGGATATAGCCTTGTTGTCCATTCCGCCAATATCGATAACTGTTGCACTACCCTGTTGCTTGCCTGCAAGATAGACGGCACCTTTTGAGTTCACAGTGATCTCTTCCTGCACAAGATCAGCATTGAAATGCTCACCTATCAGGAAACGACCGTACCCGGTAGTACCTATTGCCTGGATGTCTTCCCTCTTCAATCCTGCCTGGTCCAGTGCCTGCTGCAGAGCAGTATCCGCACTTTCAAGGACCTTGATGGTCGGGACCCAGCCCTCACCAATGATCTCATCATCCTTCATTACAACTGCTTTAGTTGTGGTCGAACCGGAATCGATACCTGCGGTGATACCTACCTGATGTTCCCTGGCAAGTAAGTGCTTCCTTCTTGCAATGGTAGTAAGTGCTTCAAGACGGGTCAGCAAAGTTGCTGCCGTAGTACGTTCAGTAAATGAATAACTGATAACAGGAAGCCCTGAGTTCTGGAAGATATACCTGCGGATCTCATTCCTGACAATAGCAGCTTCTGCACAGCGGAAACATGATGTCACGAACACACCATCAACCTTGGCAACACCTTCTACCACTGCTTTTGCCCTTGCCATCATAAGTTTCAGGTCAGGACTTGCGACCTCAAGGCCGAACTCCATCCCTATCGTGTCAAGTGATGCGACATCCATCTCAGGGTAGACCAGCTTCGCATTCAGTCTGCTTGCAGCACTTTCCAGCTCTTTCTGAACACCTGCATACTCGCTTCCACAGGAAACAAGTGCTATCAATACCTGATCTTTTTCACTCATTCATCATCACTTCCTGTTGGCAGGGCTTTCAAAAACTCTGCTATATTGTACACGAAAGCCTTTCCTTCCTCTTCTGTATGAGGATATTGTATTTCAAGAACAGGAATGTCCTTCTCCCTTATGAGAAACTTCGTCAGCTCATTTGTACGTGCACATCCCATGCAGCCAAAGCTTATGGATGCATCACCGACAATAATTGCAGCTTCCGCAATATCGATCAGCGGACCAATGATAGACATCCTGCCCCTAACACCTGCCGGAACTTCCACAGCTGCATATTTCAGACCATGCTTTGGCCCCTCAGGAGTTATGTTCAAAGGAGGAGAATCCACACCTACAGTAGTGATCTTCTCGCGTATCTTCTCCATCATAGCAAGAGGCTCATGCCCGAATCTCTCGACCATGTCGGAAAGGATAAGGCTGTTTGTTGGATAAATGATAACTTTTGCCAAAATAACACCTCATAATTCTGAATCAATGATCTTTTTCAACTTCGATACATCCAGTTTTTGGGGAACTTCCTTTTCTTCAAGCGGCTCACCGGCATCATACTCGTCCAGTGCCCTGCCTATCATTGGAAGCATGCTAACCTCTTCCCTCAGGAAATGGAAACCAGGCCTTGGGCCTCCACCCCTTCCGGCACGACATCTTACTTCCGCACCTGGCTTAAAGCCCCTTTCCTTAACAAATATATGATTGCGGTCCATGGAGCGGAGGGTTTCCACAACCCTGTTAACAGCATCCCTGGGACCATTCACCATTGTCCCGAAACAGGTCTCTTTGATAGTGATGGCGTCCTCTGACTCATATACCTTCATGGCTGCATCCATTGGCAGGACGCTGTCAGAACTTATCACAACGATCTTGGTGATATTATCATCAATATCTTCAGCCATCATTGATCACTCTCTGTAGCTTCAATAACATACATTATATCCCCGTCCTTCATGCCCTTAAGTTTTTCAGGCTCAAGGATACGGCCTATGATATTCGTACTTGTGAACTTCTCACCTGTAGGACCGAACACGTCATCGTCCTCAAGCTTCACACCGACCATACCATGCCTCTTTGCTGCCTGGTTAGTAACACCAAGTTCACCTGCTGCTACCTTTCCCTGAGGAACGTTCTCGGGCAGGATCTCCTTGTATTTTTCAGCGGATTTCTCTGCCTTGAAGATGTAAGTATTCTCATACGTCATCATGATGGGCAGTGCACCAACCGGTTTGAACTGAAGATCGATAGCATGCCTGAAGAAATCAAGCGTCTTGGGAGCAAGTTCATCATAAAGTTTAACGCTCACAAGCTTTGAGTCCGGAACACCTACAACTTCCACCTTTCCTTCCTTCAGAACATCAATACTATGTGCAGGTTTCTGCTCAACGATAACAGCATCATCTTCAGTATAACCCTGCTTTACAAGCTCAATGCCAAGAGCTGTGAGCTTCCCTTCAGCTTCCTTAAAGGACAGGCCTAAGAGCCAGATAGGTTCAGGAGATGTCTTCACCATCAGCTTCTGGTCGGACTCTGCCATCTGGACAAGCTCGACTCCATGAGAAAGATGCCCTACAATAGAATGCATTATACTTGCAGGCCTGTCATCCTTAGCGATGAACACCTTTCCGGTTCCATAGCCCACGGTCCTGACCCATACTGAACCTTTTGTCCGGGGATCGAAATTCTCAAATTTGCACATCTCACCATGCAGTGAATGATCAGAAATAAAAGAACTTGAAACAAATTCCACATCAAAGGTACCATCGCGCGTCAATGCAAAGAAATGTTCTGCACCCTCAGGTGCTTCAGGATCGATCTCGACCCCTATGTAGGTGAATATCCTGGAACCTTCCTCGATGACCGTACTCAGGTCAGTGGTACACAAATGCTCTCCGGTCTCTTCCCATTCCAGAACCGGCTCAATGTCAATTATGCTGTCACCGCTACCAAGCTCGGACAGGATATTAATCCCGCTTACGACCTTACCAAAAATGCCATCTTCCGGAGTACCATATTCCGAAGAATGGTCCTCCAGTGCAATTATCATATGAGAGTTATCCGGATCAAGGCCACCTGCACCGAAAACAACATCATATTTGTTTAGTGATAATAAAGAATGAGTCGGCACAATATCAGCTTTGAAGGGACCAAATGCCAATGCATCCCTGGAATCCCAACGAACCTTTGTACCTTCATATTCATTAAAATGCTCTGCCCATACATCGGCAGATGCTGAATCGCCTTCCAGTTCTATCCTGAAGTCCCCTTTCGAGGTCTTCACGACATAATCTATTATAGCACCGCTTTTGCGACCTTCGTCCTTCTTAAGAATACCTATAGCAGTACCTTTCCTGTAAGGAGCCTGCGATGCTTTAATAGCATCCCCCAGAGTAGAACCCGGGGGCAATGCTACCTGATTATTATTGACCTCAACACTAATCTTACCGCTCAGGATTATCGCCTCCACTACATAATATAGGGAGCTCAATTTTAAACTTATGCTTCCTGAGCAACAAGTAAACGTTCTTCCTCGGTAAGCTGGGAAAGAACATCATTAGGTTCGCCAACAGCTACTATCTTAGCATCCCTCATTAGGGCAACGCGGTCACATGCTTCCTGCAGGAAATCCATGTCGTGTGAAACGATAACAAATGTATCACCCATCTCATCACGTGCCTTAAGAATGGACCTTGTAACCTCGATCTTAGTGATCGGGTCCATTGTACCAGTAGGTTCGTCCATCACAATGATGTTTGGCTCTTTCATAAGGATCTGTGCAAGAGCAACCCTGTGCCTCTCACCCTCACTTATGTCATCAGCCATCTTTGGCAGGATAGACTTTGCCTTCTCTTCAGAGAAACCAGTAGCAATCAATGTCTTTATTGCCTTGCGAACTGCAAGCTCGTAAGGAAGATCGATGCCTATAGACTCTGTCAGGTTATCAATAATGCTTCTGTGAGTGTAAAGTCCGTATTCCTGATGCAGGATACCCATGTATTTGGTAGCCCGACCCCTGTTGTCAGGACCCGGAGTTGTCATATCGATCCATTCATCCCCCACACGCACGCGAATATCTCCTTTTGTGGGTTGCACGATACCCATGAGGATCTCAGAGGTTGTTGTCTTCCCTGCACCACTGGTACCTGCAAGACCAAAGATCTCTCCTTCCTTTACTTCAAAGGAAACATCATTGACAGCATGTACGACACCCCTGGTAACAGAGATGTATTTCTTAACAAGGTTCTTTACATCGATAATAGGTTCACCAAGAACGATATTTTCGCTCTTTTCAATGTGTGACACCATCTTCATAAACTCAGTTGCAACCTCATGAGGATCACCCTCCATGACGACCTCACCATCGTCGAGGATGATGGCCTTGTCTGCAAGCTCCTCGATAACATCTGACCAGTGAGATGTAATTACCATGGTCATGTTGTAAGCTTTAACAGCCCTTTCGATGACATCGTGGACTACATCTGCAGTTCTTGGGTCAAGGGTACCTGTAGGTTCATCAGCAAGAAGCAGCATTGGGTTTCTTACAAGTTGTCTTGCAAGGACTACCCTCTGTTTTTCCCCACCGCTTAAGTCACGTGCAACATGCATCATACGATGGGACAATCGTACATCCTCAAGAAGCTCCATTGCCCTTGACATAGCATCATTACCAGTGTAACCGATTTCAGTAAGAGAATTCATGACGTTTGCAACTACCTGGTCATCACCATACAGTGCGAACGTACGCTGGAGCATGATTGCGATCCTTTTGGAAACGTTTTTGCGTTCGTGAGCATGAAGGGACAATGCAACAAAGTCCGCATCAAATGCTTTCATCACGTCACCCTTACAGTGACGGCATGTTTCACCTACCTTGCTTGGCGGATCGATATGATCACATTTATCACATCTTGCCAGATGATAGATGATCGAACCAGAGATATTCTCATATTCCTCGGCTCCCCTCAAAGCGTGCATCAGGATGGTCTTTCCTGCGCCGCTTCGACCCAAAATTCCAATGACCTCACCTTCATTGATGTTAAGATTGATGTTTTTCAGAACATTTACACCATCATAAGATATAGTCAGGTCTTTGACCTCAATGAACAATGACATTTGATTTCCTCCGATATGGTTGAGAGTAAGTACCTAATTATTATATTACATATTATGTTACTTAACAAATTTGGACAGTGTGATATAACCCACCAAATTATCGTTTCGTTTCTGACTAGAAATTATTAAGATTTTGTCCACTGTGGACATATCAGCATTACATAATGCAGTACATAAACATAACGCATTGCCATATCGCCGTTAACATTCAAAAGCAATGACTAACGAAGCAATACCACATTCAGACAACAGTAAAAATTGCATTAAAGAGAATCAACTATACCCAGAACTTCCCTGATATCCCTGATCACCACATCTGCAGATCTCTCCAGTTTTTCGGGGCGTTCATCCCCCTGTTGAAGGGTTACAACGCCAATGTCAGCAGCCCTCAAGGCAAGAATATCATTAAGACCATCACCAACCATCAAAACACGGTCATATTTCTCTTTCAGGTCAAGGACTATACGTGCCTTTTCACGAGTAGTGGCAATATCGTACACCCTTTCCATAGGTATATCGATGCATCCTGCAAGCTGCTTGAGATTTCGTCTGCTGTCACCTGATGCAATATAGACATCCACCCCGCGTGCTTTCAATTGATCGATGGTATCCTTAGTATCATGGAACATGCGACCTCCTGTACTCAGTACATATGGAATAGAGTGATCATTGCTGTCAACGATTATGCCTGCTGCCACATAGAATATTTTAGGGCAATGAACCTTCACCGCATCGACCACCTGAAGGATATCACCTATCTTAATATGGCTATCCTTAATTATATCATAAGCCTCGTCCAAAGAAAAAGGAATACTTGCACAACTTATATCGATAGCTACCCCATGACCTTCAATAAAATCAATAACGCGCATGTTGCGGTCAACACTAAGGATCACAGCCGGCTCTGTATGGAGCACTATCAGTGCACGACCCTTGCGCTGAGCTACAAGAGCAGTACTTTCCACACCTGTGATAGTTTTCCCGCTGTTAATATCCTTTGCCACACGATACATGTGTAACAGGGTTCCTGCACTATCGAAAACTACAGCTATGCTTTTTTTCATGTTGATATGATTCGACATAACCAATTATTAATTTTATGTTCTCAAAAAGAGAAGTGATCTTTTCAATCACTTACGATAACAATTTCAGAAGGGTTCTCAACAATTATCTCAGGACTGCCTTTGTATTCAATAACCTTCCCGGTCACCAGCACATGCTTGCCATCATAGTAAACCTCAGGACTCTGCAGGAACCTGTCCCAATCTTCCGACCAGATCACGACAGTAAAATAACCTTCATAAGGATCATGGAAATTGAGGTAAATAATACCATTCCCATCATGTTTTGTTGTGCGGACCACAGTGCCCTCGACAGTTACCGTCTGCCCCACATATCTTCCTGCATCAAGATAAGAGATAATAGTCTTTCCTACTTCCTGAGAGGCTGCCTCAGACCATAATCCTACACCCCTTTCCCTTGCATAGGATTCAGATCCCTCCAGTTGATCCTGATAATATGTATCAGGCTCATACGTTTTTGAAACCGCCAATCCCGAAAGCACCAGATCATTGTTCACCATACTACCATCAAGCCAGACATATCTTAACAGACGTCCGTATCGATCCGTATCGCTCACATCTGCTTCGAGTCTGACCGTCCTCCCAGGAAGATTGTCGATCATATACTGTTTTGCTTCATCATAATATGGCTCCCCTCTTTCAGGAGTGTCCACCCCTATAAGACGGACCTTCTCACCAGTAGATATGACAAAGGTATCGCCATCGATCACCTCTGTCACATTTGCAAAAGTAACAGTTAGCCCTGGAGCTGCCTCATCAGGACCAACACATCCTGATACTGAAAGGATGGAACTTAAGAGGAACAGACTCAAAATGATCTTACGCATAGGAAGAGGTTTTCATCAAGATATTTCAAGTTTCCTGCAAATACCAACGTGTCAAAAATAGAAAAAAAGAGATGATACTTTTCAGAAATATATGCATACCGAAAGATAATAGTTTACTATATATACAAGGTTAGCAAAGGAAACTTGTTACGTTAGTAAGTGTCCTTCAATAGAACAATTTTATCCACAGGAAGGTAACCAGATTGCAGAACCACGCTTTACCAAAAATACTGGTTGTCGATGATAATCAGAAGATCTTAGAACTGATGGAGGCATACCTGGCCTCTGACTACGAAGTACTAACTGCCTACAATGGAAAAGAAGGTCTTGACATCATTAAAAAAGAAGATATCGACCTTGCCCTGATAGACATTATGATGCCTGATATAGAAGGATACGAAGTTTGTAACATATTGAAAAATGATCCACACACCCGATTTATACCTGTAATAATAGTATCCGCCCTTTCAAACAGGAAAGATCGCATAAAAGGATTTGAAGCCGGTGCTGATGAGTTCCTGACAAAACCTGTTGATCAGCTGGAACTTAAAACACGGATCCGATCACTTCTGAAAATAAAGGAACTTAACGAGAAGAACGAATCTGAACGCAACCTTGCACGCAATTACCTGGACATTGCCGGAGTTATGATCACGGTTTTTGGTACTGACCGAAAGATCCAGCTCATGAATAAAAAAGGATGCGAGATAATCGGTTGCAGAGATGGTTCTTTGATCGGAGAAGACTTTTACGAAACACTGGTGCCCGAAAGATACAGAAAAGAGGGAATTGAACAATTCTACCGGTTTATCGGAGGGAAGACAGGAGGCTTAGAAAGCTTCGAAACCCCAATTCTGAGATTGGATGGCAAGGAGAGACAAATACAGTGGCATAACTCACTCCTGCATGGCAGAGAGGGAGAGATCATCGGAGTCTTGTGCTCAGGTGAAGACATAACCGACAGGAAAAGGGCTGAAGAGGCACTTATCAAAGCAGATGAGATACACGAGAAGGAGATACATCATCGGATCAAGAACAATCTTCAGGTAATTTCCAGTCTTCTTGACCTTGAATCATCCAAGTTCAGTGACCCCAATATTGTCAGTGCTTTCGAGAAAAGCAGGGATAGAGTCCATTCAATCGCAATTGCCAATGAGAGAATTTACCGTTCAAAAGAGATGGGAAAAGTCAATTTTTCCAATTATGTGCAGGATGTCGTAAACTACCTGTAGCACATGAACGAACACCAGATCGAGTTAATAGACATAAATATCGAATCAAAGGACATTTTCATGAACTTTGATACCGCAACGCATCTGGGGTTGATATTAAATGAGCTTATCATAAACAGTTTCAAATATGCATTCCCGGATGGAAGTGGCACCATCTCAATTCGTTTCCAGCAAATTGATGATCGTTTCACCCTTATAGTAGAAGATGATGGCACTGGATTCCCTGTAAAGGAAATATTAGCAACAGATACCCTTGGGCTGAAACTTGTAAATGAACTTGTAGAACAGATCCAGGGCGAGATCCATATTGATGGAAGTTCAGGCTCAAAGTATACGATCAACTTCCGGAATTTAGTCCCTTCCAAAAAAGACTTATCCTTTGAAAATAAACTCTAATGTAGCAAGCAACTTTGCAACGAATGAGAGATTATGAACACCAGGCAAATAATAATCATAGCACTGCTTATAATTGCACTTGTAATTCCGGGTTCCAGCCTGTTAGGTGAAAAGGAATATCCCAAATTCTTAGAAGAACCATGGGACCATTCACCAATTACAGTATATATAGATGAGCAGAACACACCCCCGCATTACAGCCCCTCATATCAACCCACGGTGATCAGGGCCCTGCAATACTGGGAAAAGGGTGGAAACGGAAAGCTTAGTTACAACCCTGTTTTTGAACTTGCTAATACTTCTGATGCAGACATCTACATAATGTGGGTGGAGAATATGGAAGAGGTCACCGGTGCAGAGGAGGGAGTTGCCGGTTTTTGCAGACCGATGATCGCTAATGGCCGATACGTCCACGCAGACATCGTACTGGAAGTAGGTGATTACAAAGGTTATTCCTGGCAACAATACGGTGATGACAATATGGAACAACTTGTCACTCATGAACTTGGTCATGCCCTTGGACTTGGCCACAGCAATGACATAAGGGACATTATGTACCCCACCTATGAGCAAAGGGAGAATCTGAACCCACTTCTTGTACAAACAACATATCCACTTATAGTCATAAGCATATTGATAGCCATTGGGATCTCCGGATATCTTGGAGTAGGCTGGTTACGATATCATAAAAGAAGGAAGCGACTTGAGAACGAACTTCTCAAAGAGATGAAGTGATCGTTTCGTTGTAAAATTGAGCAGAACAATTACCCGGAGATAAAAATGAAAGGAAAGCGTTTGAGGTCGTTCTGTCTGATTATTCCACTTCCGGGACTGGCATCAAAATGGAAAGCCTTCAAAAAGAAAGCTTGAACAACTTGGGCTTTTAAATGATAGCTGAAAAGAACGTTCAGAAGGACATTAATTTAAATAGTTTAGAAACCTCCACTCATTTGAAAGGCTTTATACGTTAACTTCTTATACAGAACGTAGAATTATAAGCACAGATTTATCCATTAATAAAAAACTTGACGCTTTTTTACGAGTGACAGGAGGATCATAAATGAAACAGCAGGTAGAGGTTAAAGAACTTAAAGAAGGTAAGTACGTACTTGAAGGTGATGAACCATGTGTGATCAAGAGCATCACAAAATCAAAACCAGGTAAGCATGGTTCCGCAAAGGCAAGAATCGAAGCAATTGGTATCTTCGACGGTCAGAAGCGTTCCATTATAAGCTCAGTTTCCGCCAAGACATACGTTCCAATCGTAGAACGTAAGACAGCACAGGTATTGTCCATTTCAGGAGATGTTGCTCAACTCATGGACATGGAAGATTACTCCACATTCGAACTATCCATCCCTGAACAGTTCAAGGATAGAGTTGCTGAAGGCGGAGATATCACATACCTTACATCCATGGGCAAAATGAAGATCGACCTTAGATAAACACCCTTTTAAGGGATAATATGTTCTACCGGCCTGGCATGATGGATGCACTGGCAGATCACGGATCTGCCGAGTATGTCCTTTTTGGAGTACCATTTGATCGTACATCCTCATTCCGTGCCGGGAGCAGATGGGCTCCGGATGCTATGCGGAGTGCCTCTGCAAATTTTGAAAGTTATAACTCTTTTTTTGATATTGATCTTGCTGAACTTCCCATATATGATGCAGGGAACTTCGAAGCAGGAGTTCTGGTCGAAGATGTGCTTAGTGAGCTCTATCTGGATGTCATCGGAATTACTGATGAAGGAAAAATACCCATAATGATGGGCGGAGAACACTCCCTTACCCTTCCATGTGTTAAAGCCTGTGCGAAAAACGCAGATGGGGAGTTTGGAGTTGTCGTACTGGATGCACATTTTGACCTTCGTGATGAATTTGAAGGTGTGAAGTACAACCATGCCTGCGTGTCAAGACATATACGTGACGAGGTCACTGATAATTATGTGACCATAGGGGTACGAAGTGGCCCAAAGGAAGAATGGGATTTTGCAAAAGATAACGATATCTGTTATTATACACCTGAGGATGTCGCTACCAAGGGACCCGAATTACTTGTTCAGGAAATAAAGGAATACCTTAACTGCGACAGCATCTACCTGTCACTGGACATGGATGCCCTCGATCCTGCATATGCACCTGCACTGGGAACACCGGAACCATTCGGCCTTAGTTCTGTGGAAGTACGGGATATCGTAAGAGGACTGGCCCCCATGTCAGTGGGTTTCGATGTGGTGGAGATCGCACCCGAATATGACAGCGGCCAAACTGCCATCCTTGGTACAAAACTTATCCGCGAATTCATTGCTGCACAAGCTGCTTCAATGAAGTGATATTTCTTCATGGTTAAGTTTATACACACCCCCAACAATCATATGGACAGAGACCATGACAGAGGAAATAATAGTAGTTTGCCCAATGTGTTCACCAAAGGATGCAGTGGGACATGATGTTTTAAGACCAGGACAGAACCCTGTAGTCCAATGCCACGAATGCGGAGCAGTGCATCCCGCTACAATCGAAGAAAAAAAGCCCGTTAAAGTTAAGGTTATCGTCAGCAAGGATGACGTTTCATTCACACTTCACACAGACATCGACGCCGGAGAAATGATATATATCGATGACGAACTTGTGGTAGATGATGAAGAAGCAGATGAGGTATACCCGATCATCGTCACTGCTATCGAATCAGGCGGTCGCCGGTTAGACCGGGAAGAGATAGAGAACATCGATGTCATCTGGGGACGTGCCACAGATGAAGTTACCACAAAAATATCAATAAAGGTCCGCAACGGATCAACATCTGTGGAAAAAAGAGTGCCGGGAGAATTCGAGTTCGTTGTAGGCCAGAACTACAATGCTGAAAGGAAGGATTTCCACATAACCAAGATCAAGATAAGGGATGGAGGATTCCAGTCCCGTAAAGGAGATCGGGTTCCTGCTAAGTATATCAAACGTATCTTTGCTACCGAAGCACATAAAAGAGGATGGGGAGAGGCAAAGACTTCATGGAGTTCGAAGAGAGAAGAAAGATACTGATAGATTCCCTGAAGATAAACGGGATCAGTGACAGAGTCCTTGACGCGATGATGCGCGTCCCAAGGCACCTTTTTATACCCGAGAGACTACAGGAGACCGCATATATGGACATGCCCCTCCCCATAGGGCATGACCAGACGATCTCGGCACCACACATGGTCGCGATCATGTGTGAACTGCTGGATATTTCCAGTGGAATGAAGATCCTGGAAGTTGGAAGTGGTTCGGGCTACAATGCTGCTATTATGGCAGAACTTGTAGGAGATGAAGGTCACATATATACAGTGGAACGCATACCCGAGCTGGCTTATTTTGCAGAGAAGAACCTCAAAAGAGCAGGATACAGGAATGTCACCGTTCTTCAGGATGACGGGTCCTGTGGCCTGGCCAAACATGCACCCTATGAACGTATCAGTGTGACCTCTGCAGCACCGGAAGTTCCACGACCACTTATTGATCAGCTGGCACCTGAAGGCATAATGGCGATCCCTGTAGGCAATGGTGAGCAGCAACTTGTCGTTGTGAAAAAAGATATGAAAGGCAAGGTCAGCTACAAGTCTTGGGGAGCTGTTATTTTTGTACCACTTATTGGGAAGTATGGATATTGAAGATCATATAGACAAACCATGCTTTTTGACAATATTTTTTATTAATCTAACCTAACTTTTCCTAAACATATATACACACGCCAAACTATATACCCATACATAGATTTATGACCTGAGATAGGCGGATTATATGGAAACTAGAAAAATACAGCAGACCGGCGGATCCACATATATTGTATCCCTTCCAAAGAAGTGGGCTGAACGTGCCGGAATTACAACTGGTTCACAGGTAACGCTCCAGCCACAGCAAGACGGAACCCTTAACATTGCAGCTGAGGGAAGTTCCAGGAACCCTAAAAAAAAGAATATTATTGATGTTAACGCATGCTTTGGAGACGAACTTGTAAGACTGCTGATAGCAGCATACCTATCGGGTCCTGACATGATCGAGATCAGAGCCAACCGAATACAGGCTGAGCAGAAGAAGATCATAAGGAACATCTGTTACAAGCTCATTGGGCCGGAGATCATCGAAGAGACCGCAAACTCTGTGCTGATCCAGGACCTTTTGAATCCCAACGAGGTTTCAATTAAAAAAAGTGTCAGGAGAATGTTCCTGATATCAAATTCAATGTTAAAGGATGCAATGCAGGCGCTGAAAACCCAGGACCATGACCTTGCTCTTGATGTTATCGAACGTGATGACGAAGTGGACAGGCTTTTCCTGCTTATTTCAAAACAGTTCAGGACAGTACTTCGGGGAAGCCGCCTTCCCGATACATCAGAGACCACAATTGATGAGTACCACGACCTGCGTCTTTCTGCAAGTTCACTGGAACGTATAGCAGACCACGCATTCAAGATAGCAAAGATAGCAGCCACACTTGACAGCCCGATACCGGCAGATACCATGGCACTCATCGAAAGCTCCAGCACCACTTCAAGGGATATGGTGGAAGATGCCATAGATGCATTATACAACCAGAACACTGATCTTGCCAACCAGGTGATATCAAAGGTCGATGGTACGAAAGCAAGGATAAATGAACTGAACGCATCACTTCTTGACCTTGATTCCCCTGAAGCGATTGTGGCGCTGGGGACCGTGGCAGACAGTATCGACAGAATAGGAGAGTACGGAGCAAATATTGCAGAATTTGCGATCAATCTGTCAATGGCAATTGTCCAGAGCAAATAATGGTCCAATGAGGTCAGGAAGGAACAGGACCAAATGAAAATTTAAGCGATTATTTATAAGGTATGAGTAATATCAAATCATCATAGATTTTAGTAGATATCACGATCTAACTCGGAGGAAATGGATGGGCGTAATAAGATCTTTTAAGAAAAATTTTTCAAACTTCTTCAAGAAGTTGTTTAACAAAAAGAATGCAAGGATAGGAATCTATGGCCCGCCTAATGCCGGGAAGACAACTCTTGCAAACAGGATAGTCAGGGACTGGACCGGTGATGCAATGGGTTCTGTTTCACACATTGCTCACGAAACACGCCGTGCAAGGCGTAGAGAAGGTGTGACCATACAGTCCAACGGCGGTTCCATCAGCCTGGATATCATTGACACCCCGGGTCTTGCTACCAAGATCGATTTCCATGAGTTCATGGAACAGGGAATGAATGAAGCAGAATCCAAGAGAAGAGCAAAGGAAGCTACCGAAGGTGTTATTGAAGCTGTGAAATGGCTGGAAAACCTTGACGGAGTTATCTTAGTGATGGATGCTACGGAAGACCCTTACACACAGGTCAATGTAACGGTCATAGGCAACATGGAAGCACGAAGCCTACCTCTGCTGATCGTTGCGAACAAGGTAGACCTGCCGGAGTCATCCCCATCCACAATAAGGGAAGCATTCCCACAGCACCCAATGGTAGCAATATCAGCCCTTGAAGGAAAGAACATAGAAACTTTCTATGACGAGATCGCTAAGAGGTTTGGGTGATCGCAATGCAGGGTATTCAAATGGATTTGGTCTCAGAGGACAGACTTGCAAAGATGCCACCTGTTGAGAAAATCAGATTTATTATAGACGAGGTAAAGAGTGGCAAGATCCTTGTTCTTGAGAAAGGACTTACTCCCGAAGAGGAAGCAACTCTTATCGAAATGACCATGACACAGATCCAGCCGGATGACTTTGCAGGCATTGAAATGGAAAGTTACCCTTCACAACCAGATAGCTCATTGATCGGAAAGCTGTTCAAGAAGAATGTAGTACGTACCCGGCTTACTGTGATTGGTCCTGCAAATAAGTTAAAAACACTGAAAAAGGATCGTGACATGATAAGTGCACTTGTGTCAAACAAATAACCGCGTGGTAAATTAATGAAAAACTCTTACGATAGATCCAGGGCCAACGTCCCGGTCCATTCCCTTTCATCCTATGAGATGGGAAGTGACGACGTGAATGTGGTCTGCACTTATGGTAAGATATCGGTATGGTTTGGCCGCCAGACACCTGATGTCGTAGTAGGCCAGACCCTTATTGCCATCTCAAAAGTAGATAAATCAGCAGTCTACGAAACCGAGCTTATTTGTGATTTTGATTCCATAACCAACTATGAAAGCAATGGATATGTGCTGGTATCATATGCTAAAGCAGATAATGGATATCGCGCCATGTTCAATGTGCCATTCCATAGCAACAAAGCACTGTTCCACCTGGCAGAGAATATTATCGAAGAACTGAAGACCGATGATGCTAATCTGGACATCTACTGGAACGGCGACGATTCGGATATTACCAAGCTTTCAGATGAATTCAGGAAGATAAAAGGCTGGAGCATAAAAGAGATTATATACAAAGAGTAAGGTAAGCGCTGATACTTGCCCTTAAATGCAGGAGGAATATAGTTAATGAAAGATATAATATCTTCAACAGAGTGCGAACATTTGATCTCATCCATCGAGCTTATGGCACATCATCTCGAAAGTGTAGCCGAAAGCATTGACAAAGAAGACATCCGACAGATGTTAACACAAATCATGGAAGCTGACAGCATCTTTGTCATGGGAGCAGGTCGTTCCGGTCTCGTGGGAAAAGCATTTGCAATGCGCCTGATGCACCTTGGCCTGCGATCCTATGTCGTCGGAGAATCAACTACTCCTGCAGTCCGTAAAGGAGATGCAGTAATTGCAATATCCGGATCAGGAGAAACAAGATCTATCTCAGACCTTGGCAGGATCACAAAAGATATCGGTGCAACCCTTATCACAGTAACATCAAACAAGGAGTCAACCCTTGGCAATCTTTCTGACATCGCCATGGAGATCAAAGGAAGAACAAAGGACGATACCGGAGGCTACCTCGAAAGGCATATGCGAGGAGAATATTCACACCTCACGCCACTTGGAACATCCTTTGAGATATCTTCACTCGTTTTCCTGGATGCAATGGTAGCAGAACTTATCTCCATTACCGGAGCTTCCGAGGACGATCTGAAATCACGTCACGCTAAACTTGAGTGAAGAGGACCTAACATGAGTTCCAAAGAATTTGCACAAAGGGTTCTCAATGTAGATATATCCGGCATCAGGAAGATGTTCGAAGCTGCCGGATCAGATGCTATCAACCTTGGCCTTGGCCAGCCCGATTTTGATACGCCTTCACACATAAGGCAGGCAGCCATCGATGCCATTAACGAGGGGTTTACAGGATATACCTACGGATCAGGCATTGTAGAATTAAGAGAGGCATTGAGCCGCAAGTTCGAACGGGACAATGGATTCGAGGTCAGCCCGGACGGCATCATAGTTACATCCGGAGCATCCGAGGCACTCGAGATAGCTCTTGCAACACTTGTCGACCCCGGTGACGAGGTCATGATCGCAGATCCCGGATTTGTATCATACAATGCACTAACGGGATTTATGGGAGGAAAAGTTGTCGGAGTTCCGCTCGGGGAAGACCTGACAATGAGACCGGAAGATGTTCTTGAGAGACTCACTCCGAAAACAAAAGCAATTATCGTTAACTCCCCATGTAACCCCACCGGCGGAGTACTTTCAAAGGCCGATATGAAGGCTTATGCAGATATTGCAGACGACCATAATGTAACTCTCATTTCTGACGAGGTCTATGAGTACTTCATCTATGAAGGAGAACACGTAAGCCCTGCACAGTTCACGGATAATGTGATCACCATCAATGCAGTTTCCAAAACATACTCCATGACCGGATGGCGTGTAGGGTATACTGCTGCCAATCAGGAATACACGGAACAGATGCTGAAAGTTCACCAGTACGTACAGGCCTGTGCCAACTCAATTGCACAAAAAGCTGCACTTGCAGCCATTACCGGACCACAGGAATCAGTATTTGAAATGCGTGACGAGTTCAAAAGACGCAGGGATGTACTTGTTAAAGGTCTCAATGAGCTTGGAATGGAATGTGAAACACCAAAAGGTGCATTTTACATGTTCCCAAAGGTGGATGACAGTGCAGAAGTTGCTACAAAATTGATATCAAACGGTGTTGTAGTAGTACCCGGAACTGCCTTTGGACAGAACGGAGACGGATATATAAGGATCTCTTATGCGACATCCATGGAGGATATCAACAGGGCACTTGAGATCATGAAAAAAGTGCTTTGATCAGTCAAAGAGAGACTGATCATCTTCAATTTCTTTTTTGTTCTCGTCGATCATTTCGACAAGCTTGTCTACAATGGAATCAATGTTCTCACCCGTAGCAGTAGACATTTTTACATCCACAAATTCAGGCATTTCAAACCTTGGGTGGTCAGATTTGTTTGCCACCACGTAGACCGGCAGTTCAAAGTTCTGGACAACTTCATCAAGCAAGCGCTTCTGGTCTTCTATCTCATACCCACAGGTCTCACTTGCATCGAGGATAAAGAGCACAACAGCATCCAGGTATTTTATAGCAGTTACTGCCTGCCTTTCAACATCATTTCGTTCAGCCATCGGCCTGTCCAGAAGACCAGGAGTATCAATCACCTGATAACGTTCAAGACCTCGCATGAAATGACCGATCAGAACACCTTTAGTTGTGAAAGGATAGGATGCAACTTCAGGACTTGCACCAGTGATCATTGAAACAAAGCTGGATTTTCCCACGTTCGGATAGCCAGCCACAACAATGGTAGGCTCATCACGCACATCAGGAAGCGTCCTCAGCAGATTGCGGGCCTCGTTCAGGAAAACGAGGTGTTTGCTGACAGTTGACATTATAGATCCCATACGTCCAAACGCCTCTTTACGTGTTGAAACAGGATCTTTGCTACTACGGATCTTACCAACATACTCCCTGGATATCTCATGGAGCTTGTTACTTGCCCAGTCAACCCCACCAAGGGCCTGACGAAGATCATCAACACCGACCACTATGTCAGCGAGCTCATAATAGAATTCAGGGAGGTCATCAAAATTCGGGAAACGCCTGACAATGTTCGACAGGTTATCAGAAAGAATGTTACCGGAGGTCATGATCATTGATTCATGCGCCCTCATGGCACTATCCTTGTCCCTTACGGTCTTGCCTGCTTTTGCACGCGTAGCTCTTCGAAATGCCTTGTCTATAAGTTCATCAGAAGTAGGGACAGTGTGAATCTTCTCAAATATCATAATTTTTACCTTTATATTCAGGCTGAAACTCTCGTAAGCTATATAGTTTTGTTCCTTGAGAGGTATTTTTCATTATCATCCATTTCAAATCCTACAACATGTATATATAGTTCTTTTGAGTAAGTTTATCGAAAGAAAACGGTGATCTCATGGAACTTACACCTATTCAAAAAGAGATAATTATCGAATTGATCAACCTTCAACGTCAGAAGGATTCAGCAGTAAAAGGCGAAGAGATCGCAGAGCTTATAGACAGGAATCCCGGTACCGTAAGGAACCAGATGCAATCACTCAAGATGCTGGGACTCGTCGAAGGTGTACCCGGTCCAAAAGGCGGTTATCGCGCCACAGGTGCAGCATATGAAGCACTGAATGTTACATCCATGGACAAGGAAGCCGAAGTTCCATTATACAGAAATGAGGATATGGTCAAGGGAGCTACTGTTGCAGAGATCAGTTTTACAACGGTAAGACATCCTGAAATGTGCAGCGGCAGACTAAAAGTGCTAGGAAATATAAAGGAATTCACCGGAGGAGACCTTGTTCAGGTAGGACCTACCCCGGTAAACCGCCTGATAGTAAGAGGAGAGGTAGTTGGACGAGATGATACAGAAAATCTGTTACTGTTCAAGATAACCGAAATGGTTTCACTGCCAAAGAAGTCAGTTAAGCATTATATAAAGAAAGATACGATCTCGGTCGATGCAAACGCAACTATTCAGGAAGCTGCACGCGTATTTATCAAAAATAAGATACATGGCGCTCCAGTAGAAGAGCATGGAAAGATAGTAGGCATAGCAACTTTCATGGATATCGGGGAAACTCTTGCAAGTGGCAAGATCAACCTCAAAGTAAAGGATATCATGACGAAGAGCATCATCACGATAGATGGCGAATCGTCCCTTAGTGATGCTGTGAAAATGTTCGATGATCACAACATCGGCAGACTAATTGTCACAGTTGAGGGAGTTCCAAAAGGAATGATCTCAAAAACAGACGTATTGCATGAACTGGTCGTATACTGATACGACCTTAATGCCTTCTCTTTTTCATTTCTTCAGAGATATCTTCAAGGCTTACACCTGTTGCCGCCAGCATGACAAGAAGATGGAACAAAAGGTCAGAAGTCTCGTAGATGATCTCTTTTTTGTCATTGTCCTTTACAGCAAGGATCGTTTCTGCAGTCTCTTCACCCACTTTCTCAAGGATCTTATTGATCCCTTTCCTGTGTTCAAGAAGAGAACAAACGTATGATCCCTCAACAGGATTGTTCTTGCGATCCATTATAACGTCAAATACTTCGTTCAGAACAGACATATCTGCATCAGCCATTGGGAAAACTCCATTATAAACATTTTTTTGTCGTAAATTTAATTATTAAACATTTTTCCGGAACCTAGGACCGGATAACTTAGCTATTGTGCTACTCCTTTAAAAAGGATTTCAATTACCCGATGCTTATTTATACCTAGTTCCTCAAAAATAAATATTGTAACAGTAACTATATGCTGTAGGTATCGAACGCTGAATACTAAACACTGAATATTCTGGAGATAATAAGGAGGAAGGGAATTGATAGCAGAAAACATGCAGGTCAAAGACGTTATGACAAGAGGAGTAGTAACGGTACCGATGGAATCAAATGCTGTTGAAATAGCCAGGACAATGGCAGATAATAATGTCTCTGCCATAGTGGCTATAGAAGAGAACGGTGAAACCTTTGGCGTCATATCTGATGTAGATATCCTACGCAAAATGAAGGACAAGAACTGGGAGATATCTTCAGTTGAAGACATTATGTCCGACTCAGTAGAAACGATAAGCCCATCCTCTACCGTTCATGATGCTGCAGACCTGATGGTGGACAAAAAAGTACACCGCCTGATCGTCATGTCCGAAGAGACCGTAGGTGCTTCCTACCGACCGATAGGAATACTCAGTGCAAGAGACATAATCAAACAGCTGTTCCAGAAATAACGGATCAGCTTTCTTTTTTAAGAAAATAATGATTCAAGGGATAAGAAGCAATATGACGTTGGCTTGTAATCCTACAAAATATGACGGAATCATGTTGGTTTATAATCCAACGTCTTGACTCAGTAATCAATATTCAAATATAGCTGTTTTGGTCACCAATTAAAAAAAATAAGAACTGAGAGATAGCTCTCAGATCTTTCTTGGATCAGTTATCTCGCCTGTAAGTGCAGATGCTGCAGCTGTTGCAGGTGAACTAAGATATACGAATGATTCCGGACTGCCTTCTCGTCCCTTGAAATTACGGTTGGAAGTAGCCAGACCGACCTCGCCATCACCGAGCAGACCAAAGGATCCACCCATGCATGGTCCACAGCATGGAGACTCGACCATTGCACCGGCTTCCATGAACTGCTCCACATATCCTGCACGCAGTACCTTCATGTATTCCGTCCTTGATGCAGGAATAATGAGCAGACGTACGCCTTTTGCAACTGGTTCATCACCCATCATCTCAGCCACGATCTTGATATCCTCAAAGCGACCGTTGGTACAGGAACCAACAAAGATCTGATCGAGCTTGGTACCTTCAACTTCGGTTACCGGCTTCACATTGTCAACATTGTGAGGACAGGCGACCTGTGGTTCAAGGTCAGATACATCGTAGTCATGGAACTCTGCATATTCTGCCTCATCATCAGATTTCCAGTATGGGTCCAGCTTGTAATCAGGGATACGTTCCTGGAGGTATGCCTCTGTTACCTTGTCCGGTTCGATGATGCCTGCTTTTCCACCCATCTCAATTGCCATATTGGAAACTGTCATACGTTCTGAGATCGAAAGATCCTCGATGGCGGAACCGGCATATTCAGCTGCCATGTACCTGGCACCCTCTGCACCGACATCGCCGATCAGGTGAAGGATGAGATCCTTGGAATAGACGTTTTTTGGAAGCTTTCCGTTAACCTCGAACCTGATCGTGTCAGGAACCTTGAACCAGAGCTTTCCGGATGCGAAAACTGCTGCCATATCGGTCGATCCGACACCGGTAGAGAAAGCACCAAGGGAACCATATGCACATGTGTGTGAGTCAGAACCCACGATAAGATCACCGGGTCTTACATGCCCCATCTCAGGCATGACCTGATGGCATACACCTTCATAAACGTCATAGTTCAGTATGTCCTGCTCCTTTGCAAATTTTCGGAGCATAATGTGGTTTGCAGATGCATGGAGAGAATCAGCAGGGACCTGATGGTCAAAAACGATCACGATCTTGCTTGGGTCCCAGACCTTTTTCTCTTCCTTGTCACGCATGATGTCGTAGAAACCCTCTACTGCGAGTGGTCCTGTGATGTCGTGGGTCATTGCACGATCGATGTTCGCAAGTACAAACTCTCCTGCTTTCACCGGTTTTCCTGAAGCTTTGGAGAAGATCTTCTCTGAGATCGTCATTGGATGATCATTACTATTGGCCATGGTAATCAGTGCAATTAAGGCATATCTTATAAATAAAACAATCGATGAACATGGTCACTTATATAATTTAAGTGAAAAGATGGACATTCCAGTACAATCATGAACAACAAAGACGAGATCCCCACCTGAAAGGATATTATTGAAAATATCGAGCGAGCCAGAAGAGGTTTGTATTTCCTCAAAATTTTCATAGAGCAGGATCGTATCTTTTATTTCTGTGACATACCTGTCGATCAGATCCCTTGCAAGAATAATGGAATCCTCATAAGAGATATCTTCCCCCAGTCCCTCACACTCAGAGGTATTCAACTCCCCATTGTCGATATAGAAAGGATAGGTCCTGCAAAGCATCGACCTGTTGGCATAAATACTGCATCGGTTGTGAACGTCACCTTCGCACAAGTCATCTTTGCACAGGTCATCTTCACCCCTGACCTCTCCGTCATATCCAAGAAAAAGGCAGTCTCCCGACTCCTTCCTTTTAAGCATCCAGCCAAAAGTGTTCAGCCGTCCTTTCGAATCGAGCTCGAACTCATGAAGATGTTCACGAACGGAAGATGAAGAGTACATATCCATCCCATCCGGAAGCATTGGAATAGCAGCATCTTTAGGACATGTCGAACACCCTTCCAGCATTTCCATATCCACAGATGTAAGAAAAACACGGTTGTCACCGCCGGATCTTTTACAACAGGTTCCACACATCCGACATGAGAAACCGATCTCACGTATCTGTGATGCAATATCTTCAATTAAAATTGAGCCGGCAGCTTCAAGCTCTTCCTGAAGGCCTTTGATCAAAGACTGCCGGTAATTAGAGAACATGGTCTGTTATTTGTAGTAGTTATCAGAAGACTTATTCTACGGTCTCATCAACACCTATCGCGTTGAGGAATTTCTTAACAACTGCTTCGTTGACAAGCCTCAAAAGTGTTTGACGGTCCTTTATATCGCTGAACACACCGAGTGGGATCTGTGCTCCTGCAGCATTTGAATGACCGCCTGCAGCTTCATCCCCAAATGCCTTCCTGAGTACTTCACCGAGGTTGACCCTGATATCATTGCTTCTGCCTGAAAGGAAGATCCTGTCTTCGGAAACCCCGAAAACGATGGACGTTGAAACACCTTCAAGATTAAGCAGATAATCAGATGCCTGCGGAAGTGTATCACGGTCACGAACCACGCCAACATTGCTCAGGAGATAACTGCCTATCACCTGCCTGTTAATAATGGCTTCACCAAGAATATCAAGTGTCTCAAGAGACATAGATGGCCTTTCAAGCTGGTCCAGTATCTCATGGTCAGCCAGAGGATAAAGGAATGCTGCTGCAGAAAGGTCGGCAGAGTCCGTATTCCTCCTGAAGTCCAGTGTGTCGGTCCTGATACCATAAAGCAGCGCCGTTGCAAGCTCACTTTCAATTTCAATATTGAGCTCCTGAAGGTACTTGGTAAGTATTGTGGCAGATGCTCCCACGTTCGGGCGAATGTCCACAAAATCAGCATCAAGCTCAAGCTCACCCAGAGGGTGGTGGTCAAGGACGATGCCAAGATGCGTACCCGAAGAGAGTATGTTATTAGCACCAGGCACAGCGCAATCCACCATTGCAATATCATCAAATTCAGAGATATTGTGTTCTTCCATCCTGTTAAGGTCAATACCAAGGAGGTTTACGAATGCTTTGTTCTCCTGATGACCTATCTCACCATGGTACAGGATAGATGATCTCACATCAAATGAATCCGCGATCTTTTGCAGTGCAAGAGCACTGGCAATTGCATCCGGATCAGGATTATCATGAACTACAATAGCAAGGTCTTTGCCGGAAATTCCTTTGAACCACTGGGACAATTTATTCCCACGACGCAGGGATTCTGCACGACCCAGAGACCTTGCGACCGATCTTGCAACCAGTCTTGAAGGCATTACAACAAGATCTGCACCGAGTCCGTCCATCTCCTGCATACTTATGACATCAGATGCCCTGGCAACGCAGTAAGTATCATCCAGTTCCAGACTGGCTATATTTTCAAGTGCCTTTTTGTTGGCCTCATTATCAGAACTCAGAACAAGTATTCCGGAAAGTTCCTTTGGATTTACATGCTGAAAAATATCAGGATCTGAAATATCACCTGCGAAGGCCTCATATGCCTCTTCACGCAGCGTTTCTACCTTTTGTGTGTCCCTGTCAATGATTATAAGGTCTTTATCGAGCTCACGAAGCTCCTTTGCAACAGCAAAACCGATACTTCCACTTCCAAGTATCAGATATGTTGGATTCAACCATTTCTTGACCGGAGCATCCATTTCTTTTAAAGCGGGTATTGTTATACCTCCTTGTAAGCTATAATTCTTTATCCAGTATTAAGGTTCTTTCGGTGAATAAATGTACAGGAATAAAAGGTCATCGGGAACAAGATCGAACTTATCCCTGATCTCATCCAAAATCAGTAACATTATTGATACATCTAAATACAATGCAAACTAAAGAATAATAGAGGAACATGAGGTCGATAACATCTTCGCGAATGCGGGCAATCGATGCCAACTGTGAATATCTTGGGCTCAAAGGACTGCAACTGATGGAAAATGCAGGAGCTGCCATTGCATGCGAAGTAAAGGAGCGTATCGGCAGTGGAAAGGTCCTCTTCATTGCAGGCAGGGGGAACAACGGAGGAGATGCGTTCGTTGCTGCGAGACATCTGGCATCAGATCCGAGAATAATGGTTTATGTCGTACTTGCAGGACATTCAACCCGCATAAGGACAGATGATGCAAGACATAACTTCAATATCCTCAAACACTGCAGTATTAAAGGGACCCTTGAACTCACTGATGCATCACAACTTCAGAAGACAGGATGGATCGAAGATTCCGATATTATTATAGATGCACTGCTTGGAACCGGGATCAGCGGAAAACTGAGAGAAACAGAATCCACCATGATCGATCTGATCAACGGATCAGGTAAACCGGTGATCGCAGTTGATGTGCCATCAGGCTTTGACCCCGATGGCGGAGAGATTGACAAAGCGGTGATCGCAGATATTACCCTCACTTTTCATGAAATGAAGGCAGGACTTACGACATCCCTTGCCGGTGAATATACTTCCGAGGTTAAAGTCGTGAATATCGGAGTATGTGAAGATGCAGAAAAATGCGTCGGAGCAGGGGACCTGAAAGTCCTTCTAAGGCGCCGTGCAGATAGTCACAAAGGCAATTCCGGCAGGATACTTATCGTTGGAGGAGGACCTTATTCAGGTGCACCAGCACTTGCAGCCATGGCAGCGTTGCGAACAGGTGCCGATATTGTTACAGTCGCTGCTCCTGCCAATGTTGCAGAAACTATTGCGTCATATTCCCCTAATATAATAGTAAGACCACTTTCATCAGACATCCTTTGTGAAGAGGATGTTGAAAAGATAGCCGAACTGATAACATCACATGATGTAGTGGTCATTGGAATGGGCCTTGGAAGAGCAGACAGGACAAAATCAGCGATCGCAAAGATAATACCTTTCTGTAAGAAAGTGATTGTGGATGCTGATGGACTTTACGGCATCGAACTGCCTGTCCCCAAAGATACAACAATGATCATCACGCCGCATGCCGGGGAATTCAGATCACTTGGAGGTAACGGGCCAGATGATGTACAGGCATTCTCCAAAGAGAATGGGCTGACCGTGCTTCTTAAGGGTAAGGAAGACACCATCAGCAACGGAGAAAGGGTTGCCATCAACAGCACCGGAAATGCAGGAATGACGGTAGGTGGCACTGGCGATGTGCTCGCAGGAATTACAGGAGCGCTCTTTGCGATAAGTTCTCCAATAGAAGCAGCATGTTGTGCAGCTTTTATCAATGGTGTAGCAGGGGACCTCGCATTTGAAGAAAAGGGCAATGGACTACTTGCTACTGATATTATAGACAGGATTACAGATGTTATGAAATAAAGGGAGTGGTAAAATGGATAAAAGCAGAAATATAACAGTAGATATTGAAAGGAACAGGGTACGCATAGTTGTCAGCCATGGAGAGGACGAAGAGATCGTGAAACTTTCAATCGCCGAGGCAAAGGATCTGCTTACAAAGGTGGGAGATGCTGTCGAGGACTATGATCAGAGAAAGCAGGTGCGTATCGACTAAGTGGAGAGAAGTATCAAATGCAGGAATTTAGCCATATAAAGAACGACCGTGCATACATGGTCGACATCAGCAACAAGGATATTGTGAGCAGGTATGCAACTGCTTCCGGAAGCATCAGTCTTACAGGCCCGACCATCGAGAGCATCAGAAGTGGAACCGTTGAGAAGGGAAATGTCCTTGCAACTGCAAGGACTGCTGCCATATTAGCGGTAAAGAGAGTACCTGAAATGATACCCATGTGCCACCAGATACCCATCACATCAGTTGATGTGGAATTCGAGGTTGGAAATTCGGACGTTACAGCTAATGTTGAGGTCAGGTCTGTGGGAAAGACCGGAGTTGAAATGGAAGCCCTTACAGGAGTTTCCATAGCACTTCTTACGATATGGGATATGGTCAAATCCGCTGAAAAGGATGATACAGGGAACTATCCTTCTACTGCTATCAAAGACATACATGTTGTAAAGAAAGTCAAGGAACAACTGACAAACCAATGACTTTTAATGGTTCAATGTAATAAAGGGGAATTATTGTTAATACCACTTTATCACTATCAATAAAATTATACTGGAGAGGCACATTCTTTGAAAATCATAGCAGGACCTGCATCACAGTTGCTCGCATCACGGGTTGCAAGAGAACTAAATATGGAACCGTCACTTTGTGAGTTCAACCGTTTCCCCGATGGAGAGGTTTACACAAGAGTACTTGAAGACATAACCGATGATGTCACGATCATCCAGAGCACACCAACTGATTCGGACCTTATTTCCCTGTTGCAGTTGATAGATGCATGCGAAGACGCACCTACCATCACGGTGGTAATACCCTACATGGGCTATGCCAGACAGGACAGGATATTCAAATCCGGAGAGGCCATCAGCGCACGTGCCATTGCCCGCACCATCAAAGCGGACAGGGTCATCACCGTAAATATTCACGAAAAGAGCGTACTTGAACATTTCAGTGCTGATTCTTTCGATCTTGATGCATCCCACCTTCTGGGTAACTACATCAGATCACTGAATCTTGAAAATCCATTGATCGTTTCCCCTGATGCCGGTGCTATTGCACTTGCAGAAAGTGCATCCGAAGATGTTGGCATCGAGTACGACTATCTTGAGAAGACAAGGCTTTCCGGAGATACGGTTACCATCAAGACAAAAAACATCGATGTTACAGGCAGAGATGTAATACTGATAGATGATATGATCGCAACCGGTGGGACCATGGCAGAATCAATCAAACTGTTACGTAGCCAGGGTGCAAAGGACGTGTACATCGCATGCGTACACCCGGTGCTCACCAAAAACGGTGTCCTGAGACTTTACAATGCAGGCGTACATGAGGTCATTGCGACCGACACGCTGGAAAAAGCACAAAGTCACATCAGTGTTGCACCCCTTATTGCAGATTTCCTGAAGAAATTATAAAAAGACAACAGACCCGGAGTGGTTTTTACATGGTGTTACCCGAAATATGCCCATTGGACAACGAATTAGAATGCAAGGGAAAGAACTGCCACCTATTCCATGTGGATTGGAGGACAGGCGAGGAGAACTGCACCATCGGATACAGTTCAACTCACAAACAAGGCAACCATTCAGACATCGTGTCCGACACCTATGCCGAAGAAACCCGCATGCGCCTTGGATATAAACCGGGACCATCTCCGGAAAGGAAATATGAAAGGGAACCTGTACAGCCCGTTGTCAGAGCTGAAAAAGAAGAAGAGAAAGAAGTTATCCCTTTCAAACCTGTGATCGAGGAAGAAGTTGTGATGGAAACCGAACATACAACGGTGATCCACTCACATGAAACAATTCTAGAAGAGCAGGAAACTGAAGTTCTTAATGATACTTTTGAAAAGGAAGATAATGCAGCAAAAAGCAAGCTTGACAAAATGATGAAGCTTGATAACCTTCCTGAAGATTATGAGAAGGAATTCTGGAATTGAAGTTTGCGAATAAATTAAACTCACATCGTATAGCAGAGAAGTAAATATTTTAATTTACTCTCAGCTTCTTTCTACTTTTTAATATTGTTTTAACCAAACGCCCATATTATATAATAAGAAAACATCTTTTAAGGTAGATGCAAAACGAATTGGTCAGTGACATCTACGAGACACTTCTCGGGATGATCGGGCATCTTCAATGGTGGCCGGCTGACACGCCTTTTGAGGTTGTTATCGGAACAATACTGACACAACAGACAAAATGGACAAATGTTGAGAAAGCAATAGATGCTCTCAAAAGGTCCGACCTCATAGAGCCTGAGAAACTGGCAAATGCAGATGTGGAATATATCGAAGAGCTTGTCCGATGTTGCGGTTTCTATCGCCAGAAAGCAAAACGGCTGAAAGACATTGCACAGTTCTTTACTACAGAAGGAATGAATAACATATTCCAGTTACCTACGGATGAGCTGAGGGAACTTATGCTTTCCTTAAATGGAGTGGGAAACGAAACTGCAGATAGTATTGTGCTTTATGCTGCAGATAAGCCAAAGTTCGTTATCGATGCCTACACCACCCGCATCATGAAATGTATCGGGATCGAAGGCAACTATATGCAACTTCAAAAGCTGTTCGAGACAGAACTTCCATCAGATGTACCACTATACAAGGAATACCATGCTTTGATAGTAGAATATGCCAAGAACTACTGTGGTAAGAAACAATGTGATGATTGCGTTCTCTTGCACAGCTTCAAAGACAAAGAGGTAAAGAATGGATAAAAGAACATACCTCCAGATATATGAAAATGTGAATGATCCGGAAAACATCGATGATCTGGCGCTGAAGTTCAATGAGCCTGCAGGAGTTATTGCTGCAATACTCAATCAAAAGATAGTATCTAAGGTCAAGAGGAAGATGCACAGTCTCCAGAGCAAGAGCAGGAACTACCTCTACTTATGGAACAAAGGCATAAGCATCATTGTACTGGCAAAAGACAACGAAGTTCCGGCTACTCTCATGGCTTCAGTGATCATCAAGGAGCTTGGCTACTCTAAGAAGTATGTTCTGAAACATCTCGATTCACTTGAAGATAAGCGCCTGGCAAGAGAGATAACCGAAGCGATAAATGAGGACCATTTCTTTTCTCCTGAAGCACATAAAGCCCAGTCTATCCGGGGCCAAATGGGAGAAGAAATTATTGAAAAATGGCTCAAATACAAGGAACTTGGTTTCAGCACCGAAGAGGACCTGAGGGAAATGGGAATGCAAAAGACCCCGGATTTCCTGCTGGATGAGCCGATCTACGTTGGTGATGTGGAAATTCTCTGGATCGAGAGCAAGGCGATGTTCGGGGATGAAAGAGAACATGCCCATTATCTTAAAAAACAGTTCCAGTACTACGAAAGGGATTATGGTACAGGAATGGTAATATATTGGTATGGCCACCTTGATAGCATCACAATGGATGGGAATATCATACGTGACCACAGTTTTTACAGGGATTCTACCCCTGAGATCAATATGGACATTGAAGAACTCTTAAATTCGAGCATTTAAGCCATATTATTTTCAAAACTCATTTTTTCTTCAGAGGTGCTATGATGCTCATTGTGTGAACATGGTAGATCTCTTCATCTTCATAAGCCACAGCTCCTTCTGTAATTGAACCATGGGTACCCATCACCTCAAGCATGCTACCTACCTCATCAAGGAAAGGTTCGCGCATATTGCTCATTTCAAAGATATCGATCAGAGCACTTATAGAGTTCTTTTGTGGTGTAGCTGTAATACGGGTCATTATAGTAAACTTTGTTTAGGTACTATTAATATCTGCCGAAATAGGAAATTGAGGACATTTTTACAAAAACATCCTTTCAAAGCATCATACCTGCCACATTGATCAGGAAACCTGCCAGCAGTGCCAGGGAAATAGTGAACATTGAGATAACAGCGGTATCTTTCCAGCCAAGTTCATGTTTTAGTATTGCAATGGTTGCAACACATGGGATGTAGATCGTTGTTATGACCGCGAAGGAGTACATCTGCAGCGGAGTCAGCACCTGGGCAAAGTTTGCAGTACCAGCAAGCACCGCCAGTATTTGCAATGCCATTTCCTTTCGGAGTATACCAAAGATAAGAGCAGTTGCTGCAAATGCAGGCAATCCAAATACGCCCACAGATACCGGCTCGACCGCATTCTGGAATGTGTCAAGTACACCTACCGCATCAAGCAACCCCAGCAAGGCACTGCCTGCCACCAGCAATGGGAACGCCACATAAACGAACTCGCGTACACGCAACCAGGTCTTCTGCAAAGTAGCCCTCTGATCAGGTCTGCGTAATGGTGCCATCTCCATTATCAGGCCGGTCTTTTCACCTGAAAGCCCTTTGCCAAGGACCCAGCCAGTACCGAAGATTATCACAAGTTCGAGTACATATATTGAAATTGCTGCCCAGTAACCCACGAAGGTTCCCACAAGTCCCAGGATGATCACGGTCCTTGCAGAACATGGCGTCAGTGCTATCAGTACCGATGCAATCCTTCTCTCACGCATGGTATTGAGAGCCCTTGTGGACATGATCGCAGGCACATTACATCCTAAGCCAAGGATCAATGGAATGACAGCCCTGCCATGGAGACCCACTTTGTGAGTCCAGTTATCCAGAAGGAAGGAAGCTCTTGTCAGGTATCCCGAATCCTCGAACAATGAGAGGATGATGTAGAACACTGCAATATACGGAATTGCGATGGCAAACCCGGCCTCAATTCCCAGAAGGGAATAGATAATAACGTTCCTGAAAATAGGAGATGAACCTGTAAGCATCCCCTCAACAGGGAAGATAAGGTAGGTTTCGAACAGGGAAACGATCCCCTCCTCAAGGAAACCACCCAGTGTAAAAACAACAAAGAACGTAATTAAAATAGCAATTATAAGACCTGTTATCCCCACATACTCAGAGGTCAGGATAGAATCGATCTTTTCCTTGAACGTGATCTTGTGCTCGACCTGCGTCGTAACCCGGTCAACAATGTATCCTGCTTCTCCATACAGGTCACGTGCAATGGTATCCGAGATCTGCATCCCGTGAGCTTTTTCGATATCTTCAGTAATGGATCCGGAAGTAGCAAGCAAAAGGTCGGCATCATGGGGACGGCAACTCAGTTTAACGAACTCTTCATCCCTTTCAAGCGCCCTGACCTTGATCCCATAACCGATCTCAGGGAAATCTGTGTCCAGTCTTTCAATAGCACGAAGAATGTGATTGTCATAATGTACCCTGCGTCTTTTCCCAGTTGAAATGTCCTCGTCAAGAGCTGAAAGAACAACATCATCAAGTCCAAGGCCTTTGGTAGCAACTGTTGGGATCACAGGAACTCCCAGATAATCTGAAAGCTTCTCAACATCTATCTCGATGCCCATCTCTTTTGCAGAATCCATCTGGTTTAAAGCCACTACCATTGGGATATCCAGTTCCAGAAGCTGTAATGTAAGGTAGAGGTTCCTTTCAAGTCGGGTAGCATCTACCACATTGATGATAACATCAGGATATTCCCTCAGAAGATATCTTTTTGAGACCTTCTCATCTTCCGTGGAAGCTCCCAGAGAGTATATTCCAGGCAGATCCACGACGTCCACTTTCTTGGAACCTGCATTGATGCTTCCATGTGTAAGTTCCACCGTGGTTCCCGGATAATTTGCAACGACCACACCAATGCCCGTAAGGCGTGAAAAGAAGGCACTTTTGCCCACGCTCGGATTGCCCACAAAGGCCATGGTCACATCATATTTGGAAGAAATAGACCTTTCAGCAACAGCCTCAGAACCGGATTTAATTTCTACCACTTCCGCGTGGATACCTCTTTCTTGCACCCAGACGTACAAAGATCTTCTTGGCGATCTCATTTCCAAGGGCTATCTCGGTTCCGCGTGTCAGTATAGAGGTCGAGCCCTGCTTCTGCTTGCGCTTGACATCTACATTTTCCCCGGCTATAAGCCCAAGGCATGTCAGCCTCTCTTTAGAAGAATCAGGCAAGGTCATCATGACCACAGTACCACTGTCCCCTTCCTTGAGATCGGACAATGCAACATAACTCTCTTTGAAAAGACAGCACTCATCCTCATCAACAGGATTGCAGTCAATGTTATTGCTTCCCATGAACCTGCACATGCTTTCCACAACAATGTCCGATACTGCATGTTCAAGACCGCATGCCTCGTTATGTGAGACCTCAGGGTCTACTTCCAGGACCTCCGAGAGGAACTTCTCGATCACATGATGCTTGCGCTTTAAGTTTTTTGCCTGCGATAGACCGGCATTTGTCAGCCGGACACCATGATAGGGTTGGTGATCAACAACGCCTTCATCGTTAAGTTTTTGCACCATTTCGGAAACTGCGGCCTGCGATACGCCAAGCTCATCAGCTATATCCTTGTTCTTAACAGAAAGTTCGCCGTTATTACTAAGTGAGAGTATCGTTTCAAGATATTCTTCAATGCGATCTGCAGTCATTTTCGTTCACACAATAATGTAATGAGTGGCTATAATCCATGATTTGGATATATAAATTTTGGTTCGGCATGCCGAAAATTATTCGGATTTTGCAACCATCTCAGATAACAAAGACCATTGCAACAACAACAGTAGTCCAGAGCCCATTCTCGTCCCCCTGGGCACACTGACAATAGTGCGTGGTATCAAATATGTGACCACTTGCCTTATAGACCTGCTCGCGCTCTTCCCATGCAGAATCTGCATCGAACTCAACTCCCAGTGTTGTAGCAAGCATGGTTGCTGCCAGATCCTCGGCATACATCCCTGCGGTCCTTTCATCCTCACCGAAGGAGTGATGCTCGGAGATGTAACCGTAGTCCTTGCTCTTGACAGGAACAGCATTCCCGATGGCTGCTGCTATCTGGCGCCTTGGTTCATTCGTCTGGTTCTTCGCCATGACGCAGTAAACGATCTGACCTGGCTTGAGATCAGCAAGACCATCTTCCTGTGAGACCACAGAACAATTTGGAGGCAATATGCTGGATACCGTCACCAGATTGAACTTCTCGATCCCACCGTCCCGTAATGCAAGCTCAAATGAAGCAAGCTTGTCCTTATGGACACCGGTACCTTTTACCACAAACGCTTTTTTAGGGATCATAGAGAGCCTATTAAAGAGAAAGATAAATATGTTTCGATAGACAGACTGCAAGAAAGCAGACCAACATTTATATATGATTTCGGGATTCCATCACCCCATACTTAACGGTGATCTTTAATGGTAAAAGTCAAAGACCTGAAATGGAAGCAGGATATGCGAGTGTCAGAGCTTGTCGATTCCTACGAACACATCGGATTCCAGAGCGTTGAGCTCCAGCGGGCATCCGAAGTAATAGTTAAGATGAAAAAGGATTCTGCAAAGGTATTCCTGACATTTACATCCAACATGGTCACCTCCGGTCTGAGAGGGTTCTTTGCCCAGCTTATCGAGCTTGGAATTGCCGATGTCATCGTTACCACTGTCGGCGGTCTTGAAGAGGACATAATGAAGGCCACCGGAGAGGATTTCCAGATAGGCTCGTTCCAGACAGATGATGTGGAACTGCATGAGAAAGGCATCAACCGTGTGGGAAACCTGCTTATCAAAAACGAGAGCTACATGAACTTCGAGAGCCTCATCGAGAGGATACTCAAACAACTTTACGAAAAACAAAAGCACTGGGCGGTTTCCGAGATGCTGCGTGAGATCGGGCTGATGCTCGATGACGAGAACTCGATCCTCTACCAGGCAGCAAAGAACAACGTACCGATATTCTGTCCGGCCATCACCGACGGAGCATTCGGTTTCCACTTATACCTGTTCCAGCAGGACCACCCTGATTTCATGGTGGATGTCGTGAAGGATTTCGGCAACATTTTATTCGCAAGCAGCTTCGACGACCGCAAGGGCGTCATCGCACTGGGTGGATCCATATCAAAACATCACGCCATCCTGAGCACACTCTTAAACGGAGGTGCCGAGTACGCAGTATATATGACAACTGCCCACCGCACCTCGGGAAGCATGTCCGGTGCCAACACCAACGAAGCAAAGTCATGGGGAAAGGTCAAGGACGAAAGCGATGTTGCCACCGTTATTGGAGATGTGAGCATCACATTCCCGCTTGCCATGATACATGCACTTGATGAGCTTGCAGAGGACGGTCTGCTGGAAAGCCTGAAAAAGAACAATGAGGACAGCGGAGTAAGCAAATGAGCAGCTCGACCGTCCCGTCCCCGAAATTCACATTATCAAAAAAAGTAGTTCTTGAGCAATACAACAAGGTCCGGGAAGTCGTGGACATCCCCGCCTTCAGCTCTAAGACAAACCCAAGGGTCAGCCCGATGATCGAGGAGAACACCGACGGGTTCCTTAGCGTACACATGATCAACGAACTCAAGCACGTAAGGGACATGTCAAGAGTACTTTTCCTTGCACAAGGCTGGACCTCCGAGATCGTAGAAGACCTCTATGAGAAAGGCATTCGCTCCTTTGCAGTTGACAATGAGTTCGACCTGGACGTCCTGCTCTCGACCATCGAACCCACCGACTGGAAGATCACACTTCTGCTCCGCCTGAAGCTCAAGGAACATTCCCTGAGGACCGAGAGATATTTCGTTTTCGGGATGACATCCGATGTCATCAATGAAAGGGTGACACAGCTTAAGGACGATCACCACATCGAACAGCTCGGAGTACATTTCCACAGGAAGACCCAGAACGTCAACGAATGGAAGATCCAGCAGGACATCGAGGACGTGCTGACAGAACAAACCCTTGAGGCCATCGACATCCTCAATATCGGAGGAGGGCTGCCATCAGAATATGCCAATACCAACGTCGATGTCATCGGAGGAATTTTCAGGCGCCTTACCGAGCTTCGGGAATGGCTTCATGAAAAAGATATTCAGCTTATGATAGAGCCGGGAAGGTTCATTTCAGCACCTGCCGGGAAGCTCATCACCTATATCACAGGCGTCTATGACAACAACATCATTGTGAACGCTTCCGTCTACAACAGTGACATGGATGCGATCCTCGTACCTGTGAAACTGAGAGTTGAAGGCGAGGTTGGCAACAATGCAGGCAAACCTTATGTCATCAAGGGATGCACACCATGTTCAATGGACCTTTTCAGGTATCGTGTGTACCTGAAGGATGAGCCGAAGATCGGTGATGAGATCGTGTTCATCAATGCAGGAGCTTACAATTTTACTTCGAACTTCTGCGACCTTGAAGAGATCCCTACAGAAATAATAGAATGATGATCAGCTTTTCAGAACCTTACTTGCTCAAATGATCATCTACGAATACAATTGTGACCACTGCGGTGGTCTACTATCCTTTTTTACACCAGCTTGCTGCATCGTGGCAGCAAGATCTTCGGCAAAAGGAAACATGTTATATATAAAAGAGAACATGCAGATATTCCTCAGATCCAAAGATAGATCATGAGATTTCAACACTTATACTGATCAGATAATACACATGGTGATAATCAATGGCAGAGATCAAACACTGGGCAGAAGTCGTTGCTGACGAAGCCCTGGAAAATGGGACAAAACACAGGATATCCACAGGGATCACACCTTCCGGCCACATACATATCGGAAACATGAGAGAGGTCGTTACCGCAGATGCAGCATACAGGACGCTTGTGGAAAAAGGTGCTGAGACCGATTTCATATACATGGCCGACAACTTCGACCCACTTCGAAAAGTCTATCCATTCCTTCCTGAAAGCTATGCAGAACATGTCGGAAAACCAATTTCCGAGATCCCCTGCCCATGCGGGGAATGTGAAAGCTACGCAGAGCACTTCCTCAAACCTTTCCTTGAAGGACTTGAGAAACTTGGCATCCACCCTAAGGTCTACCGTGCAGACCAGCTTTACAAGAGCGGCAGGTTTGTTGAAGCCATCAAGACAGCACTTATCAAAAGGGATGATATCGCAAAGATCCTCAAGGAAGTATCAGGAAAGGATGTTCTGCCTGAGTGGAGCCCGTTCAACCCGATCTGCCAGGAATGTAAAAAGATCAACACAGCTATCGTCACCGGATTCGATGCGGATGCAGAGACCGTTGACTACGATTGTTCATGTGGTCACAAGGGAACAGTACCAATGGCCGGTGGCGGAAAGCTCACCTGGCGTGTGGACTGGCCTGCAAAATGGAAGATGCTGGACGTGACAGTCGAACCATTCGGAAAGGACCATGCTTCAAGAGGCGGTTCCTATGACACAGGAAAGAGGATCGTTCGGGAGATATTCGACCACGAGCCACCACAGCCTATCGTCTATGAGTGGATCATGCTGGGACAGAAGGGTGCAATGTCATCATCAACCGGTGTAGTCGTCTCAATTTCCGACATGCTCAAGGTCGTGCCACCTGAGGTACTGCGCTACCTGATCATGCGCACAAAGCCTGAAAAACACATCAAGTTCGACCCCGCACAGCCACTGCTGACACTTGTGGACGAGTACGAACGTCTCAACGCAAAGGAAGATCTGGAAGGTCTCGACAAGCGTGTGCTGGAACTTTCACATGCAAAGGGCATCTGCCACACCGACATCCCGTTCAAGCACATGACCACCATCTCCCAGGTAGCACATGGCGACTTTGAGAAGATCATGAAGATCGTGGAACGTGCAGGATACGACACAACCAACGAGAAATGTATCAGGGAACTGACAAACAATGTCTCCAACTGGCTTGAGATGTATGCACCGCCATTCGCAAAGTTCAGCGTAAAGGATGAACTTCCTGAGCAGACCGCAACGCTCACTGATGTGCAGCAGGCATTCCTCGGAGCATTATCTGAGATCATTGAGGCCAGCGGCGAACTTACAGGTGAGGATTATCACAACCTTGTCTATTCCTCAAAGGAAGCAGGTTCTGACCTCCACCTTAAGATCGTTGAAAAGCTTGGCGTAGCCGAAGATGAGCTGGAGATCAATCCTAAGGAGATGTTCAAGGCGATCTACACTTCAGTGCTCGGCCAGCAGTCAGGACCTAAAGCAGGATGGTTCCTCTCATCCATCGACCAGGACTTCCTTGCAAAACGCTTCAGTGAAGCATCAACATACAGACCATAAGAGCATGACACAAGGGACGGCATCCCACACTCATTTCTCAGCATGGGACAGGGAATATTCCCATGTCAGATGGGGAGGGGCAGCACCGATCGAACCGATCCGTTCCCGTATCCCTGACGGATGCCGTATCCTTGATGCAGGCTCGGGGAAAGGTCGCCACCTTCTCCCCTTATCTAATTTTTACGATTGCACAGGCATCGATGTATCTCCCACAGCACTAAAAGCTTCAAGGGAATATCTTGCAAAACGAGAACGTGAAGCCCACCATGTCGTATCCTCAATAACAGACCTTCCTTTTGCAGACAACAGTTTTGAGGGGATCGTTTGTTTCGGAGTATTACAGCATCTCCTGGAAAGAGAACGTGAAAGGGCAGTCTCAGAATTCAGGCGAGTGCTGAAACCCGGAGGGACGATCTTCCTGGAGGTTTTCGGGACAAGGGATATGCGATACGGAGGGGATGCCATTGAAGATCACACGTTTGTACGCCAGAGTGGGATAATCTACCACTATTTTACAAAAGAAGAAGTTGAGCACCTATTCCGGGACTTCGGGATGCTGGACATCAATGATGTAATTACGGAAAAAAAGTTCAAGGGCGAGTCACACACCCGCCATATGGTCAACGGAACTATCCAGCTGGTATCAGAAGAAGATACCGAGATATGCTAAAAGCACTATCAGAACTGCTCCGACTACTCCTGTGAATGCACAGACCAGTATCACAACCCATGAAAAAGCAATATTCAGACCCAGTGCAAAGTTAGCGATCAGAAGGAGAATCACACCCAATACGGTGTTCACTACCATGTTCTTGACAGTCTTCAGCACCTTGTACAGAAGAAGAGCTATGATGATAGCCACCAGTACTACTATAATTTCCATTACCATGTTTATCTACTAAAAATAGATGTCAAAGATATTTAATCCTTACTTCAAAAAGATGCAAGGAATTCCCGAAGGATAACTTCGAGATCCTCATTACCAGAATAATCTTTCACAATGACGTTGCAATTGGTATTCCCCAGTATCATGGCAGAGACGTTGGCATCCGGTTTATGGACACAAAGTATCGGAATACCCTTTTTTATCGCCGAGCATACCTCATAGCCAACTCCAGTAGAAGCAAGACTTACCTCTGCGATCATGCATTCACTTTCCCTGAGAAAGCCCATGTCACGTTCGTAGATCTGGCTCTCGCTCATGAGGGACTCCGTCGCCTCGACCCCGTCGTGAGCCACATGCCAACTCAACACCTCGTGACCGTTACTGCGAAGATACCCGCAAATGAACTGGTATGTGGGAAGCATCTGCCTGCCCCCACGAATGGAGCCGGAAAGGAAGATCTTCATAGAACTCCCCTCATGTAATGGCCTGAAGTATAGCCATCAGTAATATCCTTGCATTTGCCAGCCTTCTTTTTACCGTCCAGAGCAACACGATAGCGTTGTGTGACCTTTTTCACCTTCAAGGCATCCATTGTCCTTGCCTCGATCCTCACCGCTGCCACACCTGCTTTGACAAGTTTACCAATGCTCTCGATCATGCACAGCTCTTTTGAGTTCAGCACATGCATCCTGCAGTCGTTGTCCATGATAATCGGGAAACAATACTCTTTCTCATCATAAAGCTCGAACTTTCCATCCTCGCACATGCGGGAACATCCTGCCCCTGTGCTGAACAGGTCACCGAGCATACAGTAACGTGATTCCATGACCTCCTGCCTTCCGTGAACAATGCACTCCACAGAGCCACATTGTGCGACATCCTCTACCTGGGACAATGACATTTCCGGGGACAATACCACCGAACCTGCACCAAGCTGCTTCATGGATGCATATGAATTCATATTGAACACATTCATCGGACTATCAGCGACCACATTCATACCTGCTTCTTTTGCAAGCCTGAATGTACCGTAGTTAGAGACCACTGCACCATCAAAACCAATCTCCTTTGCAAATTTGAGTGTTTCCTGCACATGCCCCATATCTTCATCCGATACGATCTTCGGGGTGTTCACGTAGATCTTTCGACCCTCACTTCTGCACTTCTCGAAGGCTTCCTTCATGTCCATAGGTTCGCGACCCCTGAAAACTTCCCCTCCGACATAGATGACATCAGCACCACCAGCAATAGCGCCCTCAAGTCTCCGGGAATCATCAACACTTACAACCAGCAAGGTCTTATCCGGATGCACTTCCTCACAGGCAACATCAGGAGCTTTACAGCTGTCTTTTGGGTTACGTCGCCCTTTTTCTATCCTTGCAGATTCCAGCTGTGAAACTGCCAGGTTCCTGATATCGTTAAGTGCCCTTATGGGGATGAACACATCTCCCGTAACATTCACATCCATGTCAAGTGGCTCAAAAACAGAATTGCCTAATTTTGAGAGCTGCTGGATGACCTGCTCTTGGGTTGTCGGTTTCTTCTGGGCGACCTCAACGACATAATCAGAATCCACAGACACCGCATTGCCATCAGCATCCACCATTTCCAGATGCAATACTGAACCTGCAGCGACCTCTGACCGGAGACTAACAGGCACTTTCCGAATAGGCTTTGGAGATGTGAATGTCTTTTTCAGCGAGTCCATTAAGGACCGGTCCATGGTCCTGTAGATAAAACACCCTGAACGAACCTTTTCAAAGAACGGGATCTCAACAACATCACCTTTTGTACCGGAATCAACTTCTTTGCCGTCCAGAACCATGCGCGTGATGTTCTCGCCTGCATTTTCCAGCCCCTCAGCACCGATACCGTCACCTAATTCCAGTTCGGTGGAAAGCTCTACTATGATACGCCTGTCATCGCTGTTGTAGCCCACAACAGTACCTGCGACCACACCACGATTGTATGGTTGTTCGCGGCTCATCATGCCTGTCCTTGATGTACCTTCAAGATAAACGTCAGTGAATTCCCTGTTGAAAAGCTGTTCAAGTACAAGGGACTCCTCAGGAGATACAAAATACGAATCCGGATCAGCCATGTAGCGATCGATCAGACGCCTGTATGTGCTCACGACACCTGCCACATATTCAGGCCTTTTCATCCTGCCTTCTATCTTGAAGGAATCCACACCTGCTTCGATCAGCTGTGGCAGCATTTCTGTTGTGTTGAGGTCTTTGGGACTCAATAGATAAGGCCCATCGGTATCGATCAGCTCACCGTCCTTTTCCAGTTCGTACATCTTCCTGCAGGGCTGGGCACAATGCCCACGATTACCACTCCTGCCTCCGATCATACTGCTAAGAAGACATTGGCCTGAATAGGAGATGCAAAGTGCTCCATGAACAAAGGTTTCGATCTCGATGTTGCTAGCCTGCTTTACTGTCTTTATCTCCTCAAGGGACATTTCCCTTGCAAGCACGACCCTTTTGACACCCAGTTCTTCGAGAAAACGTACGCCTTCACTATTATGAATGGTCATCTGGGTGCTTGCGTGTATCGGAAGTTCAGGAACGAGCTCTTTTGCAAGGGAAAGCAAACCGATATCCTGGACAATGACAGCATCTGCACCGTATTCGCTCAGGGAACACAGCATTTTCGCAGCTCTTCCGATCTCTTCATCCTTAACCAGAGTATTTACCGTAACAAAGACTCTGACACCGCGAAGATGTGCAATATCGATAGCTTCCTGTATCTCTTCAAGGGTGAAATTACCGGCATAAGCCCTTGCACCCAGGGTCTTCGCACCAAGATAGACAGCATCTGCGCCGTTTTCCACAGCAGCTACGAAAGATTCCCAGTTGCCTGCAGGAGCCAGAAGTTCAGGTTTTTTAATCATTGTATTAGCAGTCATGTCTGATGAAGTTCCAATAATAGTGACCTATATAATTGCTATCAAACAGCTGAACATATATAAGCATGATTCAACGTGGCAAAAGAAGAAAAAGTGAGAAAATCTCACTCATTTATTCACAACAATTTCTGCAGAATCAGGGAATTACTGAAAAATACAGATAAATGCTCAAAGGGTTATCCAACAATCATATACTTTGTCAAAAATTAACATGTTCCTGCAATTATGTATATAGTTAAATAATATAACTTGAAATTTCAGGACATGAATAAAATATTATTAGTATTATTATTTATAGTTATATTATCTACAAATGCAATTGCTGATGAAAATAACAATTCTGAATTTGATACCCTGCAGCAATACCATTACGATACTGACGGTGATAAACTATACACTTCACAGGATGAAGTCGTTACTAATTATCTTATAAATGATCAATCTGCTTCCAGCAAGGAAGAACTATTTACTGCAAAATACGGTGAAAATTGGCTAGTTTCAACAGACAAAGACTCAAACCTGCCAAATAGAATGATCGGAGGCAGCATAGAACTTCTTCCATCAGATCAGGAAAATTATCAATTCTCATCTACATCTTTTATTCAAACTGAACAGATAACAGAATCTCTGGTCAGGAACTTTATTCTTGAAAACGAACAGATATTCGGTCTTGAACCTTCTGAGATCGAGTTAGTAAAAGAAGATCATGACACATCCCTATATGAAAGAAAGAACGGAATTAGCAATATCGTATATCAGCAGTCATATGAGGGAATTCCTGTATACTCCTCAAGGGTAGGAATCACAGTTAATGATGGGAAGGTCGTAGCTGTGGATTCAAACAGCTTTCAGGACATAACAGCACCAACAAAACCCACAATTACCGAGGCAGAAGCACTTTCCATAATAAGTGATGATCTCGGGATCGAGGTCACAGGTCCTTCCATACCATTGAGTTCGATCTCACTCAGTGAAATGTCCGGAAAGTCCACCCCACAGACAAAAACTATCAAAACAAAGGACATATCACTGGTGATCTATCCGGTGGAGATAGAAGATGCCAATAAGTACCATCTTGTGTATATGGTCGATCTGTCTACCATTAAAGAGCCTTTAAGCTCATGGACATATTTTGTAGATGCAACCACCGGAAATGTATTGTACAAATATGATAAGATATTTTCATACAGCATTGAAGGCAACGTAACAGGAAGGATATATCAGGAATACCCCTCGCAGGATCCAGTTGATGTGCCTTTCTGGAACCAGACAATATCATTAATCATTGGAGATCCGAAGAGGGTGCTCTATTCAGGGCGTGGAGACTATCTGGAAAATTCTGCAATAACAATTGAACCCATTGACCTTACCGGTGCAGTCAATTCCAAACTTAATTTCAGCACAAAGTATGAGATTGAATACAATTATGATTATGCATATGTGATCATTTCAGAAGATGGGAATAATTTCACCAATCTTGCAAATTATACAGGATATCAGACCTCATGGACAGATAAATCCATAGACATATCAGACTGGGATGGGAAACAGGCATGGATCGGATTCTTGTATGATACTGATCTTGGTGTTTCTAAAAACGGATTTTATGCAGACAACATTACAGTGACCAGTGATAGTGGAATGGTGTTCTCAGATGATCTTGAGGATTTAAATGGGAACTGGAACCTAAGTGGATTCAGTGTTCAAGCTGAGACATTATCCTCTCCCTTAACAACCACCGACAAAAATGGATATTACAACATCACCAACCTGAGAGAGAACGCAACCATATATTCAGAACTTAGTGGTCCCTATGTGAAGGTTGTCAACGAGGATCAGGAAGATACGTACCTGGAATTCAACCTGACCTCACCAACATACAACTGGAACTGGGCTGATATGGATACATCCGACAAGAGAGAGGAGTCAACTGTTTTCTACCATGTCAATGTAATCCACGACTACTTCACAAAAGGCAGCCCCTTTGACATAAATTCCATGGACTACCAGACCATTGCAACCGTGGAGTATGGGTCATATAGTGGGAATGCAATGTCAGATGGGACGGACATATATTTCTATGGAGGGAACGAATACTATGAGTCTTTCGCCATCCTTAGCGATGTTGTATACCATGAGTACACACACTGCGTTGTCGATCATATCTATACAACATATCTGCCTTATAGGGATGAATCGGGTGCCCTCAATGAAGGATGGGCGGATTATTTTGGGTCTACGATCAACAATGATCCCATTAACTCAGAAGAATTCTGTGTTGGCGATACAGAAGGCATCACAAATCTCAATAACAACAATAAATATCCTTCTGATATCATGGGAGAGGTTCATTATGATGGCCTTATAGTATCAGGTGCCATGTGGGATATGAGGGAGGCTCTGGGTGCTGAACTTGCAGACGAACTGATAATCAGAGCCATGAAGCTCGAACCTCAGAACTTCCAGGAATTTCTTGAGGCTATATTGATAGTCGATGACAACAACGGAGACTTGAGCGATGGAACTCCACATATCAACGAGATAATCCAGTCTTTTTATGTAAACCACGGAATCTATACCCCAGTGTTCTTTGATACCTTATCAGATCATCTAATTTCAAATGGACAAATCGTTGAAGAAATGCATGAACTCAGGAGCCCCGTGTTTAGCGGCACTGACCTTGATGATATTATTGGTCAACAAGATACGGATTTCTTAGAACTGTCTGCAGTAGATTTCCCTGGATTCTACTATGATATTGATGATAATATATCAACAGAAACTTTGAGAATTTACGGCGGATCATTTGTCTCAGACAGGACAATTGGACAAGGAGGTCTTGTCTATACAACAACAATCCAAGAAGTCGAATTCATGGGTTATTCTAGTGAGTATCCATTGTTGATATTATTTGGTGAAGAGTATGTCCCATTGAATAATACACCAGATAAGCTTGCAAAACTGCTTGCGGACAACGACGATGCATATACCTTAAGAACCGGGCAGTTACTTGAACTTCAAGAGGGATATGCAATCACTCCAAGGCAGATTGATGTTGATGGTGAAAAGGTCTGGCTCGAGTTGACCAAGAATGGGACGTTCGTGGATGACACTATTATTAATGCAAGCTTTAGTCAACCTACGTCAGACAGGACCTGGTATTGCATGCAGGACATGTCTGGTGAGGAGGATGTTGTTACCTTGATGATCCATGTGAGTACAGTATATGGGCAGGATGATCCTTGTGTAATTTTGGGCGATATCTGGCAGATATCTGACCAGGTAACAGAAATTAATGCAGATGATAAATACGGTCAGATGGTCGTGTCTTCTGTCAATGATACTACTCTCACAATGGAACTTGATGAGGATATAGTTCTGGATGCCGGCAGTACTAATAATTTAATGGATAACTTTGAATTTCGGGTTGCAGACGATCCATCATTGAGGTTCTACTTAAAGAAGAAGCCAACTGAATCAGGTATCTATGAAGTACGTGGAACAGTCATTGATTCACCGTCTTCAGATAAAACTTATATCTGGAATGCAAATTCATTTGCTGGCTTCTGGTATGATCTTGATAATAATGCTACATCCGAAGTGCTGACTGTTCACGGAGTAGATAACATGGATAGAATGCTAGATGCTGATCCAGGAGAGCTTATCTATAATACTACCATAGTCCCGGGCATTCAACCACAATTCGACTTCAGGATGGAATCTGATCCATTAATGGATTTTACATATGAAAAGATTGGATTTTTGGGTGAACAGTATATTCCAATCACCAATGCATCTATCCTTACCAAACTTATAATCGATGATAATAGCATTAATATAATCGGAATTGGTGATTCACTAAATCTCGGAGAAGGGTATGTGGTCACTCCAAAGGAAATCGATGTTAATGGTGAAAAGGTCTGGCTCGAGTTGACCAGGAATGGTACGTTCGTTGATGACACAATTATTAATGCAAGTACTAATGCAACTACGTCAGATAAGACATGGTATTACGAGCAGGATATGCTAAATGAGAGTGATATTCTTACATTGATGCTCCATGTAGATGAGGTTAATCAGTCAGGCAATTTCATAATTATTGATGGTGTCTGGCAATTGTCTGAAGAAGTTATAGAAATTAATGTGGATGACAGATTTGGAAGGTTAGCAGTTTCTTCTGTTGATGACCAAACGATAACAATGGAGTTATCTGGATATCTATACTTATCAAGTGGCAAAAGCTTGTATCTAACAGAAAATATTGCATTGAGAATTGCAGACAATAGTTCAAATTTAAGATTTTATCCATTTACAGAATCCATCTATGTGAAACCAAACGTAGCGCCTATTGCAACAATTGGCCCGATTGCAATGGGTGGAAGCCCTGAAGGTGTGACAGTAATATTCAATGGATCCGGAACAGATTCAGATGGTACAATTGTAGCCTACAACTGGACATCCAGTCTTGACGGTCAGTTGAACACTTCTGCTAATTTCAGCACATCCAGTCTTTCAGTCGGTACACACACCATTTACTTCAGTGTACAGGATAACGATGGTGCATGGTCTGAAGAAGTGTCAACTGCGTTGAAAATTACTGATATTGGTGATAATAAATCCCCTGCTAGCAAATCCACTAGTAGCGGTGGCGGTGGTGGCGGTGCTACCGGTGAAGCTTTTGAGAACATTCTTGTGAAAGATGCTGCAGCTTCTAATGTTGTTGCAGGAGAGTTGTCCAGATACGAATTCAATGAAGAAAAATGCCACATCGGTTATGTTCAGTTTAAGGGAGTAGCCAATGCAGGTCAGATCAGCACACTTATTGAGGTCTTAAAAGATACTTCAAAGCTTGTAGATTCACAGGCTCCGGGCATCGTGTATCAGAACATGAACATCTGGGTCGGTAATGCTGCATTTGGTGATGATAAGATAGAAGATGCTGTCATAGGCTTCAGGGTAAGTAAGCAATGGCTCTCAGAAAATGGAATTGAGACATCTGCCATTTCATTATACCATTATAGTGAGGGAGAATGGACCCGGCTTTCTACAACCAGGGTCGATGAAGATGAGGGATATATTTACTTTGAGGCTAAAACCCCTGGCTTCTCACCATTTGCTATTGCAGCGGATATGGATGATAAACCTTTAACAGACAATACGGATCCAGCAGATGGAAAGCTCAGTACTGTTAATAATACTGAATCCTCAGGAGAGGAGCTTCCTGCAAGTGAAGCAAAAGGTATCCCAGGATTTACTATGCTCGCATCTGTGTTTATTTTGGAATTTGTCTGTCTGTTCCGGAAAAGGAAGAACTGAGATTCTTCCTTTATCTTCTTTATTTTTTAGATCTTTAAGCTATAATGAGACTTTTTGAACAAATCCGTAGAAATAAAAAATGGATGGAACCAAAAGACTCCATCTCAAAGATCAGTCAGTACAAATGCATGGGTTCTTTCCGCATGTAGGACAGACAAGCGGATACTTCTCCAGGAATGCTTCCTCGAGGTCGATATCAAAGAGGTTTGCCAAAGCGCCTATCCAGGCAAAACAATCTGCAAGCTCTTCCCTCAGGTTTTCCATGTCCTCCCTGCGAACTGCCTCTGCCAGTTCCCCGATCTCTTCGACCAGCCAGAGAGTGGTGGCAGCAGCTCCTCTACGTTTATCATTGTGTGCGTACAGATCGTACATCAGTTTCTGGAATTCTGAGATCTCCATATTGTCAGCTCCTTAAATGTTATCAGGATAAAATGCGATCAAAGCCTGACAGGTATGTCCTTTTTCTTCAGTGCTTCTTTCACATCACGCACAGTGAACTCCCCGAAGTGGAAGATACTTGCAGCAAGTCCGGCATCGGCCTTACCATCAATGAAACCTCCATACATGTGCTCAGGTTTCCCGACGCCACCAGAGGCGATGATAGGGATCTCCAGCTCTTCTGAAAGCTTCCTTGTGATAGGAATATCAAAACCATCATAGGTGCCGTCACGGTCCATACTTGTCAGCAGAATCTCGCCGGAGCCAAGCTCCTCGACCTTCTTCGCCCATTGGACAGCATCCAGGCCTGTGGGTTTGCGACCACCATAGATCACAACTTCATACCATACAGGAGTTCCATCCTCAAGCTCGAGAATTGTCTTGTCCTGATTGTTCTCAACATCCGGATTGCGTCTGCAGTCGATAGCTGTCACAATGCACTGGGACCCAAATATATCGGAAGCCTCTTTGATAAGCTGAGGGTTCTTTACCGCAGAAGTGTTGATGGATACCTTATCTGCACCTGCACGCAGTATCTGCCTGACATCCTCAACAGAATTTATCCCTCCACCGACTGTCAGGGGGATGAAGACCTCGTTAGCAGTACGCTCGATCACATCTATCATTGTTGAGCGGCCTTCATGGGATGCTGTAATGTCAAGGAAAACAAGTTCATCCGCACCCTGCTCATTGTAGCGTTTAGCAAGGTCCACAGGGTCACCTGCTTTTTTGAGATCTACGAACTCAACACCTTTGACAACGGTGCCACCTTCTGAATCAAGGGTGACATCAAGACACGGTATAATCCTCTTTGTAAGCATAGTTTAGGTAATGAATGTCCTCTAATTAAATGTTGTTGAAGGATGAGAGTATATGCTCAAAAGGACGTGCAACCATCGACACTCTGAACGGTATATTTAAACGCTATGAGCCACATAAAAAATGGCTAATGTATTTAAAGCGTATTGCTCTTGCAATCCTGATGGTCCTTTTTTTAACAGGCATATCCTCCGCTGCAGATGAATTCCAGTATGAGGAGATCTGGGTGCATCAGGGGGTCTTTGATCTTGCAACAGGAGACAGGGCATCCGCAGAGAAATACACCGTCAAGCTCCATGAGATCAATGAAGAGGAAGACGGTTTTTCCGCCACATTACTTCTATACGTTGACGGGGAATTCCAAAAGAGCTTCTTTGCAGATGATTCGCTTAATAATGAGTTCGTCCATGACAAGGACCTCACGGTAAGAACACTTTCAATTGACAGAACAAAGGTTACTCTCGAACTGTACCTTCACGAATACGAACTTGTCTGGATACCATCTGAGAGCCGGAAGCTCGCAGTCGAAGACACGACACAGGTAGACAATGCCATCATCAAATTGCTCAATGTGAGCGATACCATTGCCACAATAAAAGTTACAATTGATGGAAAAACGTATGTTGATGAGTACGAAACAAATGCCTACAAAAAGTATTCCGATGAAATACTGTTAAGGGTCAGATACATCGACAGGGACAGCAAGGAGATAAATTTACAGCCATACCAGCCTGGCGAACCGGACTTCAAAATAGAAATCAACGCCCTTGGAGATCAATATTCCCCGAACATGCCTGCTTCTTTTGAGATATACCTGAAGAACACAGGAACGATCCCTGCAAGGGGGATCACCGTCACAGCCTCTTCCAGCAGCGTACAACTTGATCCGGTAAGCTACGAGCTTGCAATGCTTGATACATTGAAAATTCACAAGATACCCGTCAATCTCACATTACCCGAAACACCGGAAAAAGAGAACATAGTGATCGATGTGAACGTTGACGGTTATGCCTATAAGGGAAACAACTACCAAAATTCCACCACAGCACAAACCATTGTGGAACCGTACATATCTATTGAAAAAACAATTGATACACATCTTCTAACAGAAGAGGACAAAACTAAAAGAAAGATCATCGTCGAGATGGTGGTCTACAACAATGCAAGTATTGGACATGAAGTTAACATACATGATCCGATACCTTCAACTTTCATGCCCATAGGAATTGAATCAGCGGACTGGACAGTATTCATTGGTGCCGGAAGATCAGAGAATATACGATACAAGGCATTGCCTACAGTCGCCGGGACATATGAACTGGGACCTGCAGTTGCAAGCTGGTACTCGCAAGGGGAAACTTATGACGTTGTATCGGATGGCGCTGCAGTGACCATCGATGTTGAAGGAGCATTACTCGAGGTCGAAAAAGATGTTAGCCTCAGTGATATTTACACAGGAGAAGAAGTCGACGTAACAGTAACTATCACAAACATCGGCTTGATCGATGTTGAAGTCTCTTTTACGGAGGAGATCCCCGCAGGATTCAAATTTATTAGCGGAGAGAAAGGCTGGGAAGGGCCACTTGAAGCAGGAGATGAAAAACGTCTCACCTATAAAGTGCTTGCACAGGAAGAAGGCATCATTGACCTGCCACCTACAATGGTTTCCTACACCGATGAAGATGATATTCAGGGCACATTCAGATCGAACGTTGAGAAGCTTTATGTTTACTCACTTGAACCAGCTGAAATAAACATGGAAAGTGAGAACATCAAAAACGATAATGAACCTCTCTCAAGAGGAGGACATGCCAGCTTCCTGTTATCCGCATTTGCCACGATAGCAGGTATACTTTCCATAGTCCCGCTTATTGCATATTTTTATATACGCAGGTCGCATTGAATAGCTGTAAAAGGTTGCAGTAAGCGCATAACATAAAAATTATCAGAAACTAAAGGAGGATCTGGAACGGACATTGTTGGAATAGGTACAGCAGTATTGGTATTCGCACTGTTCGCCGCTATTGTGCTTTATCTGCTTGTCAACTACTCTTCTTTAATGGCAGCCATCTCCCTGCTTTTACTTCCTTTAGTCACCATTGTTGCCATACCTGAAACAGCAAACGCATTTCTGGCATATGAACATGCAAGGCTTGCCGGAGGACTTGTGCCCATCAACAACTATCACCTGTTGCTGTTCGTCTGGTCCACCATCATAGGGATCATACTCTATACAGAGTTCCTTACGTGGTACCTTTCAAAGAACAAGAGACCGATAAAATAAGAAATTAATAAAAATAAAAGACTCAAATAAAAACTTAATAAAATAAGAGGATGAGCTTTCACTCATCCAACCTGTAGTAATATTCACCCTGTGCTTTCTGTTCCCTGTCCAGACGGGAACCCTGTTTGTTCACCCTTGGACGTGCTGTATCCTCATCCCTTCTGAATGTAATATTAAGGTCTGAAAGGAACTTGTTCATACCATCCTGCATGCTCGATGGACGATGTGCCTTACCGTAAACAGCAGGCTCACCTTCGAATACGATCAGCCTTTCGCTGAGCATGTCGATCATGTAGATGTCATGGTCTACAACCAGAGCGGTCTTACCGTTGTTCTCAGCAAATCTCTTAATGGCCTTTGTGGCAAGGGAACGCTGTTCCACATCAAGGTGTGCACTTGGCTCGTCAAGGATGTACAGGTCAGCATCCCTTGAGAGACATGCAGCAATGGCTACCCTCTGCAGCTCACCGCCACTGAGATCATTGAGCATTTTCTCGAAGAGAGGTTCAAGCTGGAGTGGCTTGACAACTTCTGCCTGATAGTAACTTGTATCGAACCTGCGGGTAATGCTCCTCAGGAACATCTGTACCTGCATCGTGTCTTCACCTTTGATATACTGTGGCTTGTAGGAGATGGAAACATCAATGTCCATCTCGCCCTCATCAGGCTCGATCTCCCCTGCAAGAATCTGGACAAAGGTGGATTTACCAATACCATTCGGACCTACGATACCGATAACTTCTCCCTGTTTAAGGGAGCCGGCATCTGTCTCCAGTGAGAAAGTATCACCGTATTTCTTGGAGAATGCACTGTAATCCACAAGTGAGGCAATATCTGTTTCCACACGTGGAGGGTGAACCTCGAAAGTAATAGCATCCGGACGGATACGGACGTTCTCTTCAGGAAGGAAACCCTTAAGGTACTGATTGATAGCTACACGCACGCCTTTCGGATGGGTCACTACACCGTACCCGCCAGGCACACCATAGGCTACCTGAACAACATCCGAAAGCATATCCAGTATAGCAAGATCGTGCTCCACAACAAGAACTGCCTTTTCGGCTGAGAGTTCCTGTATAAGCTTTGAAGAATTTATACGCTGATAGATATCCAGATATGGACTGATCTCATCAAAGAAGTAGAAGTCAGCATCCCTTGCGGCACAGGCTGCAATGGCAACCCTCTGCAGTTCACCACCACTGAGGTCTCCGATATTGCGGTTGATTATAGGAGCGAGATCAAGCCTTTCAACAAGCTCATCCAGTACACCACGCTCATCAGTACCTTCCAGAAGATCACGGGTCTTCCCATTGAAAGCCTTCGGGATCATATCCACATACTGTGGTTTCTGGGATACCTTGATCTTGCCATCGATGACATCCTTGAAATAATCATGCATGGCAGTCCCGGAATAGTGCTCCAGAACCTTATCCCAGTCGTTGTTATCGCCACCAAAATTAGGAACAACAGCTCCTGAAAGTATCTGGACGGAGGTACTTTTACCGATACCGTTAGGTCCGAGGATACCGGTAACCCTACCTACCTGAGGCGTGGGGAGTCCATACAGGGCAAATCCATTGGGACCATACCTGTGGGTCGGTTCGGTCAATGCTTCAGGCAGACCGATTATCATAATAGCATCAAAAGGACATTTGTTGATACAGATACCGCAACCTACACAGAGTTCCTCGGAGATGATGGCCTTGCCGTCGTCTCCAAAGACAATGGTCTCATCGCCGGTCCTGACCCTCGGACAGTATTTTTCACATTCGTGGCTGCATCGCCTTGGCTGGCATCTATCCTTGTTCAATATTGCAATTCGCATGGGACATCACTGAATTTATTTAATGAAGTGTATAAATTAATTAAATTAATCAAACTAATTGAACTGAGCTGAAATGACTGTGTAAATACAAAAAAAGCAGGATCATGGGCTGTGTCAGTTCAACAACAGCGTCCATGTCACAAGACAGAAGTCAATTACGATGAATTCTACGTAGAACCAGCCCTTGGGACCGAACTCCTTCGTGTCTATCTTGATAGCAGGATAGATAACACGCTGCGCATAATATGCCAGTACAGCAATGATGACCAATGCCGCATACCAGGGAGTTTCAGTGCCTGCACCGAACCTGTAGAAGGCACCAAATCCTGCGATCATACCAATGAATGCAGCGATGGCTGTCTTGACTATACCCTCTACATGGGCTGCCTTACGTTCCTCAGGTGTCTTTTCCTTGATTATCTTAGGCTTTGAGACGACAGGAGCGTCAGACTGATCTGCATTATCCTTTGTGCCACCTGACTTCTTTTTGCTTTCTTTTTTCAATTGGCTTCTTCTCCTGGGATAAATATGATAGGGTGTTATAAACATCAGAACATATATAAACGTTTATTCCTGAACCACAAAAATCATAACAACTTATAAATTTCACAAAATTAGAGGTTTTCGTTGCCAAGGATATTATCAACATCCTCAAGGCAAACAGCTCCCCTTCCAATACTGTTCAGGTAAGAAGCAAACTTTCCGGGGCGATCCCCGCCCGGATGGTACACCAATGTCATTTCGGGATCGACCTTCTCGACCATATCCACAAGACCGTTCGCGTCAAGATGGTCACTTATCTGGAGGGAGGGGTAATAATAGTCCTGCCTGCCCGTCATCACATATTTAGCCATGCTACGAGGTAGCTTCCCCAGATCCCACGGAGGGACGATGCAAACAACATCCTCATCAAACTCGCCCAATCCCACAAGCTCTCCGGGTTCATCCAGAAGCCTGTTTGAAAGAATTAGTGATTTTTCTTCCATGGCAATAGGACCATCATGCCCTATCTCACGCAAAAGCTCCACCGCACGCTGTGCCTTGCCAAAAGCATATGCTCCAAAGGCAACCTGTGGACTGGAATCCAGAGCACTCCTGAAGCCCTCCAGATCATCCTCAAAATGACATGATGGATCATCATGGTCACCATAATTTGCTTCGGTTATCAACAGGTCGCATTTGGGCAATGCGGAAGGATCTTTCACATCTCCTGTGACAAGTATCCGCGTTCCGACATCATTTTCCCAGTAAAATGCAACCGCTCCTGCAGTATGGCCTGTGGGATATGTCCGGACAGTTGTACCATTGACCTCTATGGATCCGCACATGTCAACTGTCCTGCCTTTGAACTTACGATCATGCCGGATCTCAAGCGCTACGGCGGTCTTATCGGCACAGACCGAAAGCTCAGAGAGCATGGCAGATTTCCCGTGATGATCAGAATGAGCATGAGTTATAAGATAAGCATCCGGTTGAGGTTGTTTTTTCGGGACACGTGTGGAATCAACTGAAAAAGTGCAAACCTTCCCATCTTCTGACCGGAAACTTACGGCAAGATGGGGCTTAAAAGTTCCTCGCGAATTCTTCTGGCGACATGCCAGAACACCCATATCTATCAGCCTGTCCAAGTGATACCTCAGTTTACGGGATATGTATCAAGGTATTTACATGTTGTCAGAATGAAGAACTTGAAAAGAATAAAAATAAAGGAAATGGGGGGAGGAAATAATGAAAGAAAAGGAAAAGCTCAGATGAGCTGGTTAAGCTCTGAGCGAAGTACATCAGCGCTTGTCACACCGGTGAAACGCTTGACCTCAGCACCATCCTTCTCAATGATAAGAGTTGGAACTGCACTGATACCGTATTTGCCTGCAAGGGCATTGTTCTGATCAACATCCACCATCTTGAATTCTACCTTGTCGCCCATCTCGCCTTCGAGCTCTTCAAGGATCGGTTTCTGCATCTGGCAAGGTCCGCACCATGTTGCGGTAAAGTCCAATACTACTACATTGCTCATTGATAATCACCTTTGGTTTTGTAAAAGTAAAAAGGGTATTGTATGCTTCACACAAAACCATGTTGTTATTCTATAAATAATTTTGGTCTACGGCAACAAATAAAGAGAATATTAATTAATGCCCCATATGAAAGATTTAATACCAAGCGACTTATTTCTGCTTTATATTGCTGTAATACATACACTCCTCAGGAGTGAAAATTGGCATTTCCTGAGAACCCTTGACCATCTTCACAGGTGCACCACGTATCAGGACGCACGGAATACATTCATCTGCTTCACCCATCAACAGCTGGGCAGCAGATACCAGATTATCTGCGACCGCCTTGCGTGTGATGTTAAGGGGTTTTCCGAACAGGTCCTTTGAACCTCTTGCATCTTCCACAGGAACGATACCTGATGTGCCCAGTGCCATACCCACGCACCCAAGGCGCAGGGGCTGTGTACGGCTGTCCCCGATTATCACTCCGAGATGACAGCAGCAGAATTCCTCCATACCGGCACGGATCTTAGCTGCGCTTTTCTGTGCGTTCTCAGGCAGGAGCACAACATGTCCCTCAGGTGCGTTGGAGCCGTCGATGCCGGCATTCGGGGAGAGGGTTCCCTTTGTGATGGTAAGGGCTGCTCCCGGAACACCGCCGATGATATCATCGCATTCACACAGAACAAGTTCCATTTCCCGGGAATCAACACAGTACTTGCCTGCAAGTTCTTCTGCCTCTTTGCTGGGAATGACCGTGGAAAGGTCCACCATCCTTCCTTCCGCTGTGGCTACCGCAGACTCTGCAAGCACCAGTACATCCCCGTCTCGCAGGAAGATCTCATTTTCGTTGAGTGATCCACATAGCATATTCACAATGTCATCGCCGGGCTTGATCAGGGGAGTGCGTACACCAATGATCTGCATAGAAGGAAGGTCAAAGCTCAATTCATACACCGCCGGATAAATAATCGGACATTATCTTGATAGCGCAGTATTCACCGCACATGGAACAGGGACCTGTCTGCGGGCACATTCCCTTTGGCTTATCAGGGTCAAGTGCAAGCTCCATCTGCCCGTCCCAGTCGAACTTCGCACGCCTGTCAGCAAGGAGCTTGTCCCTCTCGTCCAGACCGTATTTCATTGAATCGCCAATGTGCGCTGCGATTCTGAAAGCAATGAGCCCTTCCCTGACCTGTTCAGGTGTTGGAAGAGAAAGATGTTCAGCAGGAGTGATGTAGCAAAGATAATCTGCACCGTTGCCGCTGGCGATACTTGCACCCACGGCACCGGAGATGTGGTCATACCCCATACCGACATCCGTTGGCAGCGGACCTGCCACGAAAAGCGGGAATTCAGAAAGTGAACGGTGCGCTTTGATGTGCTCAGGAATGTCATTTGCCTGCACATGGCCTCCCATGCCTTCGATTATTACCTGCACACCTGCTTCATTTGCCTGTTTTGCAAGCTTTGCGTTCGTCTTGATCTCCATCATCTGAGGACTGTCGCAAAGGTCATGGACACAGCCACTTCGCATGGTGTTCCCCAGGGAGAGAACAACATCGTTCTTTTTCAGTATTGAAAGAACCTCATCGAAGTTCTCAAGATACGGGTTCTCGCAGTTTTCCTTGAGCATAAGCACGCTGGTAAAGGAACCGCCCTTTGAGACCATTCCCATTATACGCCCTGTGCCTTTCAATTTCTCAAGCATCTGCTTTTCCACAGAGTGAAGAACGACAGAACTTACACCTTCATCCACCTGCTTCCTGAGATAGGAGATCATGTCATCGCCGGTAGCTTCCTTCATACCGCATTCAACCACTGCCTGGTAGACAGGGACAGTGGTAATTGGCAGAGTTGTGTTGTCAAATACCATCTTCCTGATGGCAGAGATATCGCCGCCCATTGAGAGATCTGTGATAGTGTCTGCACCGTATTTCTCTGCGATCTTTACTTTTTCCAGCTCTGCTTCGGGATCAATGCTTGCTGAAGATGTTCCGAGATTAACGTTGATCTTCGTGGTCGCCCCTTTTCCGATCGCAACAGGCGGACAGCCTTCGCGAACCATCACAACAAGACTTCCATCAGCAACCCGTGCCAGTACAGTTTCCTCATCAATGGACTCAACTTTGGCCACATGTTCCATTTCCGGAGTCAGCGTGCCGTTCTTTGCGTATTCTACCTGTGTGGATCTCATGTTATTCTACTCTTAAATGTCGTTTTTATAAATTATTGTAAAGCGGAAATTCCTGCCATTTCAAGCAATTTGGATGTATTGGAATTGCCACCAATAGGCATCAGATGGACACCCCTACACATCTTACGCAACTCCCGGATGCTCTCTGCAGCGATCTCAAGCCCTTCCTGAACAGGGTCCTCAGCATCTTCCATGCGGGATATCATCTCATCACCAACCCTTATTCCGGGAATATTAGCATTCATGAAACGTGCCATTCCTGCTGAACGCAGCGGGATGATCCCTGCTATTACCGGCACATCCGGATGAGAGAACGAATCCATGAACTCGCCAAAAACTTCCACATCATAGACCGCCTGTGTCTGTATGAACTGTGCACCTGCATCGACCTTCTTCTGAAGTTTTATCATCTGCATCCTGCGTGCTGCATCCGTGTTGGAGACCGCACCTACAGTAAAAGACGGAGCACCTGCAAGCTCATTGCCTGCCATGTCATGCCCACCCATCATTTTGGTGATAACTGAGAGAAGCTGGACAGAATCAAGGTCATACACCGGCTTTGCACCCGCATGGTCGCCTTTGGTGGGATAATCCCCGGTCATCACACAGAGATTACTGATACCAAGGGCCGATGCCGCCAGGATATCGGACTGCAATGCCAGACGGTTCCGATCACGGCAGGTGAACTGTACTACCACCTCAAGACCGGCATCCATCAGTAATTTGCCCACGGCTACCGGGCTCATGCGCATTACCGCACGCTGGTTGTCCGTGATATTGATAGCATCCACCCATCCCCTGATAAGGTCTGCATCCTCAAGTACCGCCGAGATATCGATGCCCTTCGGAGGTGCCACCTCTGCGGTCACAATGAAGCGGTCTGAATTGAGCGCATCGTTGAAAGTTGATAGCATCGTGGGGTAAATATGTAGGTCTGGTTTTTAAATGCATCGCGATGGTGGGGATGGTCAGGTTCAACTTTTCCTTTTGACAAATTCCCGGATGATCGAGGAGAGAAAAACAAGGATTAAAGTTGTCCACAACAGGAGAGGACTAAACCCATCTTTTACCCATGTGAGGTAAGCGTTATAGAACGCTGCAACAAGTGCGGTGATAGCAAAAATACGTGACAGAGTGTTCATTGTTTTCAGATCCATATAATTCTCCATGTGTTTAATTCATTGTATTTTACCCGTTCTCCGAAAAATTCCTGCATACTCATAAAGTGCTCCACAAAGAAAAGCAAAACTTGAAACAACTAACGATCCGGCAAAATCGTCCAGTACATAGCGGGGCACCACATATATTCCTACAAAAAAAAGAGAGACTTGAATTAGCGATGCTATTACTTTGTTTCTTTTCATGCTATCACCGAATAAAATTATAGGTTAGATGATGATGTGTCCTATCTTTTGGACCATATTAAATGGTTAGAATTTAAGAAACTTAAGAGATTTTCTGAAGAATAAAATCATAACAGCTATCAAAACAATTATTACCAACCCAAAAAGGACACTACCAAAGATCTGTCCCGTAAGCATAAAGGACATGTCATATTTATTTGGATAAGAGTGCTCCACATAATAGTATAAAATTGTAACAAGTGATAGCAAGCCAAATAACAGACTTGCATAAGTGCAAGAAATATATTTTGCGATATGGATTCCTAACTCCTGAACTTCTTTTATCATATTTGCTCCAACTTAGATACATTTCGAATTAATTCAATATTGTAAACTGAATTTGTAATAAGTGGTACACAGTATAAATATTTACTGACCACATCATCAAACATATAAGGCGCTTGAATGAGAAAAATGGTGATTCGAACCTTCGTTTGTATCATGCCATTGCCTCTAAAAATAAACGGAAGTTAGTTGTATTTTGTAAATATAATTAGGATCTGGTAGTCTGCACCTGCATTCCAATCCTGATTCCAGTCTCACGTAAAACCTCTAGTACATTAGGTACGAATGCCGTTGCAGAATTGTTAGTCAAATTTGAATTCAACGAATGGGTAGATATTGCCCAACTTATGATGATTGCATCGCCTTTAACTCTTGCATTTTCAATTTCCGTATTTCCTGATGATGCCCCATTCATAGAAACATCTTCAATTCCACTAACCAAGAACATTCCTTCAGGAGCATTCGCATTTATGTCAGCAATTTCCTCAGGTGTTAGTGGCTTTTTAATCATATTTTTCTGTATTTTTTCTTCAAGTGCCTTTTTTCTTTCAATTGATTCTGGAGTTTCTCTTTCAAATTCAGCAAGCATATCATCAGGAAGTACCCATGTGCTGTTGCCAAAAACTACCATTACTTCGTCCGGTGTCAGGACTCTTCCTGGCAACTGCTCTTCAACAGACTCATTGCTTTGTTCTGCATCATCACCTGCAGCCAATGTGGGGCCCATCATGCCGACCACAACTAACAGTGCTAAAAATAGTTTTAATTTCATATTATTTGCCTCTTTTATTCACTTTACTCCAGAAATAAAGCCAATTTTTTAAATTCAAAATTGGCCCAAGCTGAGCCATGAATCTTCTGTAACCCAGGTTGTAATGGTGAAAATGTTATCAAAAAAAATATGTGATTCCCTTCTTGATTCAGAACTTATGAACAAACCTTTACTTTCCATTCCTTGCCGATAACAACAGCCCGATAATGAGCATTATTGAGGTAAAGCCTGGAGTTTGCTTGTTTGTATCGGTTTCTTCTTGTGTTGTTTCATTGCCTATGATCACAAGATTTCCATCTTCGTCGAAATGGGCTTCATTCCTAACTTTCTTAGCTTCCTCTTCCATCAAACCAGCCATCTTTGCCATGAAAGCATAATCAGTAACCATTATATCATCTGGATATCGATCCCAGACATCAATAAGTTTGTTCTTATACTCTACCTTCTCCTCATCAGAAAGATCCATGCCATCAATATAGTTTAGATAGACAACCCTGCTATCATTATTCGTTCCAGCATAAGCTAAGGCACTACCACCTCCCGGCATAGCTCTTACCACAGCAGGCAAGTTCTTTTGCAACTCAAGATAATCTTCCATTTCCTGAACAGCATCTTCCCCCAATCTCTCCCTGGTTTCTTCAAGTCTTAGTTGGGCAGCATCCTCAACAAAAGTCTCATTCTCACTAACTGCTGCGCTTGCAGATGATGTAAGACACATTACCAACATTATCGCAATTACCACGCCAATTAGCTTATTCATTTTCTAGCACTTCCTTGTCTTTCAAGTCACTATAAAACACATCCAAGTTTGCTTTCTTTCAACCGGAGGATACCAGTATTCTTTCATTTTTATAGGCTCCAACCCTTGAAACCCTAAACTTTACAATCCCACCCATTTTTGCCTTAAATTCATTGTATTTTCCCTGTTTAGCCCTGTTACTCATCATAATCAATCCAGTTTTTCCAGTATTTTTACCATGAAAAACGCCAAAACAAGAACACAGATAACTAATTTGATTCCCCGGGGAGATTTCGGCCATAGCATATCCATATTATAGAGTTTTTCTTCAGAAGGTGATGGAGATTCCTTGTATGCTTCAGGAAACACCTGTTTTATGTATTCACCATATGTAATATCAGTACCATACAACTTATTTGCAATCTCGAGCTTATCCTCGGACATTGTGTAACTTTCAGATGAAAACTGGCCTGAGCTATTGGAAATGAGTTCATCGTCAGCAATTGTATTTGCTTCTGCATTTTCCAGCCCCAGAACTTCATTGTTGTACCATGTTTCTGCCTTTTCGTGGATCCTTGATACGGACCTTTCATCGCCCGCAATTCCCACATAGTCACTTGTTATCCCTTCATCATTAATTCTAAAACAGTACGCTACAATGTGCCCACCTTCCGGAATCTGAGGTACCGAATACATTATAGAACTATATGAAGCTCCTTTCTCCGAAGTATTCACATAATAGCCATTGATAACATCATTTCTTGCTTCATTTAGTTCTGTTAGCGAGATCGGGTCTGAAAAATTACGTACCATATACACATATTTTGTGCCTTCATGTAAACGCACAATCCCATCATCCTGTGCTTCATCGGGTAGTTGATAATCCCATGTAGTATTGCCAAAAATTTCCATTACTTCATCCGGTGTCAGGACACTTCCTGGCAACTGCCCTTCAACAGAATCATTGCTTTGTTCTGCATTTCCTTCAATTGCCAACCCGGACCCGATCATGCCGATCACTAATAGTAATCCCAGAAATAGCTTTAGTTTCATGCAATATCCTCTTGAACCCATTGATCCGAAAACAAAGACGTACCCATAGGAGTAAAAAGTAAAACCTGAGAGAATACTCCGGTATTTGGATTGGTTGTCCCGTCAAGATTGCCAAATATCACAACGTCTTTGCAATGTCGTATTCTGTTCTAGGTACCAAGCAATATAAATATTTTATATCCATTTCATCAAATTGTTCTTTATTGGTGCTTTTGTGTTAATCCCAAATTATTACATTCTTTTCAATTTTAGTTAGCCAAAAAAGCATGCTTAAACAAGGATAGGGTATCCTAAGAACAGAATTAACATGTCCATAAGATGTGCAATTCAGAATGGATTCAGGCTTATCCATGAGTCTTCTGCAACCCAGGTTTTGATGGTGATAAATTTATCAACTACAATATGTAGTTCCCTTCCTGATTCAGAACTTATGAACATACCTTTACTTTTCCACTTAACTGAATTATAAAATTCTCCAAAAATCTTGCCACTTTGTGAGTGATCTTTATTTTCAGTAACCGACAACAGGATGCAATTTGTAAGTACATCTGAATTTCCCGTAACAAGCACATTGTCAGAACTATCAATGAAAAACAGTCCTTCAATGTGAACATCTTTATTCTTGTCCCCTTTGCAACCAATCTGGTCTTCCCAGCTTTCATGGGATATCTTAAGGGCACTTACAGTGAGAGAGGAAGAATTATCTGGATCGGGAAGGGGAATTTCAAGTTCATATAATTCTATTACTGTGCTCTCCATTAGCTTTCCGGTAGCCGAAAATTCTCTTGATCCAAGTGATTTCATCGCAAGGGTATTTATTTCCAGAACATTGGCTCTGTCATCAGCTATTATTTCAGTAATATTTCCCCCAGATTCAATAAGTATAATATTTGCTGCTCCAAAATGGCTTAAACCGATCACATTTTGAGGATCAATATGAATGGATGTGGAATCAATGACTGAATCGATATAACCGCTTGAAACAGAGTAACTACTCAAAGGAACCGGAAATTTATGGAAAGAAGTGTTAAATAGTTCTGAAAACCTGAACTCATTAGTTGAGTGATAAGGTTCCGCAGGTAAAGTTACTAAAGCTGATATCAGACTGAAGATCAGGATCAAGCTTATTGATATGATTATTAATTTTTTAGAAGATACCTCATACATTTGATCAAAACCTGAAGTTTATCCAAACATTCTTTCTAAAAGCAAGATCAGATTGACCTTAAACCGGATTTTAATTCACTTGTCGTTTGATCTTGAACTTAACAGATGGTCCAGTATCACCGTAATATTAGAGAATGCCAGCCCTTCTTTTCTCCTGTACCAGACCATGAATGAAACGTGGACAAACGTAACAAAGAAAGCCAGAATGAAAATTGATAAAGCGCTTATTGAAATAAGTCCGCCTTCATCGAGTACACAAATTCCCAAAAAGGATAAAGGGAGCACTGCTATTGAACGCCATAATTCTTCTTCCAGGATATAATCGATATAGAACCCTCCATGTAGGGGCTTCAGTTATTCCTTCAAAACTGACTGAACCAACTTATATATTTACGATGTTTGTTAGTCCTGATATCCGCTACATTATAAATGTTCTCTGTCCATTTCATCGAAGTGAAACTGAGCCACCAACAAGCAATTCAAGATTGCCATCATGAACTTAAAATCACCAGAGGATTTCAGATGAAATGTTCATAGAATTGGCATTCAGGACTTGATCAGTTTCAGGAATACCTTCTGCAGATCCATCCTGTCTTCCTCAAATCTGGACACTGTCCCGTCCATCAGTTTGACATTATTTGCAATTTCAGCACGCATCCCCGCATCCGCATGCACATATAACATACCATTCCTAGCATATGTTTCATGGACACCATCGATATCACTTAATTTACCAGCAACATCCTGAAGAGGGATATTCGAAATTTCAAGTATGTATTGTACTCCTTCCTTTTCCCTGACCATATCCCGGAGTTCTTCCACAGATCCCACTGCCAATAAGTTTCCCTTCTCTATCACTGCTATCCTGTTGCAGATCTCTTCCACCTCTGACATTGCATGGGAACTTAAGAAAATGGTCACATTCTTTTCCCTGCTAAGCTGTTTTATCAGGTCACGCATCATCTGTGCACCCTTTGGATCGATACCACTGGTCGGTTCATCCAGAAACAGGATATCCGGATCATTGATCAGGGCCTGGGCAAGTCCGAAACGTTTACGCATACCTGTTGAGAAGCCACCTGTTTTCTGGTCTATGGCACCGTTAAGTCCCACCATCTCCAGCAGTTCAACTATTCGTTTTTCCCTGACATCTTCTTTAATATCATACAACTTTGCATAAAACCTCAGATTCTGCCTGGCAGTGAGATTATCATAAAAGCCGGCAGGTTCCGGAAGTACACCCGTGACTTCACGGATATTGATAATTTCCCTGACAATGTCAAACCCCCCAACCCTGCCGGTACCGCTTGTGGGTTCCAGCAGGCCTATCAGCATCTTCATGGTTGTTGTCTTGCCTGCACCATTTGGGCCTACAAAACCAAAAACCTCGCCTTTTTTAACATTTAGTGTAAGTGAATCCACTGCCACGATCTCTTTTTGCTTTCCAAAACACTTGGTTAGCCCCTGAATATCTATTATATTTTCAGTACCAATTTGACCGGTATCGGATATATCCTTTAAATTTTCCATATGTACTTACCTCCTCCCAAATTTTGAAACAATAAAGATCAGCAAAAGCAGGGCTGCAATTACCATTCCGATACCAATAAAGCCACTACTGTTTGATTTAATCACAGAGACTTCCACCCGTTCATCTTCACTTTCCGCCTCATCGCTTACACCACGCATCAGTATCTCTTTTGTGTCAGGACTGGCATCTGCTCGCGCTTTAATTTCAACCGGTATCCCCCGGGACTCGCCCGGCTCCAGCTCATCTATGGCTCCAAAACTTCTTACCGAGGTGGTAACCCCGGAAACATCCTGCACTTTTAACTCGACGTTATTAAGGGTCCTATCTCCCATATTCCGCAGATTTACCACGACCTCTTCGGAGGAGCCGGGATTTAGCTCAATGCTTTTTGTGCCCGGGAATATGCTTAGCATTTTGTCCTCTTCTATTCCCCTGTTGATAGTGAGATCAAGTTGCTGGGAAACTCCAAGCCGGCTGTTTTCCAGAACTGCATTCAGAACAATGGGATAAGTCCCATCTGTTGCATTCAGGCAGGGACGGACCTTGACAATGAAAGTCTGTTCCTCATTCGCTGCTATACTTGTTTTTGTGATCCTGTACTTACCATTGTCTTCTTCCAGAAATTCAACATCCCATTCATCAGGTTTCTCAACAACGTTAATGTTGGCAGTCACACGATGATCATAATCATTCTCCAGCGTTACATAGAATTCCACAGGATCATTTGGCCTGGTCTCCAGACCCGGTACGTCCGAGTAAATATCAAGGTCCAGGATGGCCTCATTGTCAACGTTGACCACAAATTCATGTGATATGGTATCACCATCATCCGGCTTGAAATCCGCCCATATGGCATATGCACCATTTGGAGTGTCTATCGGCGGCCTGACCCTCAGTATGACCTCTTCGGGACTGTTTTTGTTCTCCGGGAAAGTCAAACAGCTAATCTGGTCACCGTCATCATAGAAACCTGCACTCCAGCCATCGTTTTTGTCCTTGATGGAAAGAGAACACCAGGCTTCATCGCTATTGTTGTGTCCCTTCTCAATTGTAATCGGAAATTCAACTGTATCCCCGGGCAGGACAACCTTGCCCGTTATGCCTGTCATTACCGCAATTGAAGACCAGTCCGCACTTGCAGTGGGGACTGTCAGTAAAATGATGAACATGAGGACAATCCCCGTTTTCCTGAGATGTTGTATTTTGTATACCATTTTATCACTTTACAAAGTAATATCCTTTCTGAGAAAGGTGATGAACGTTGCAATGAACAATACAATCGGGGTCACTATCAGCACTGCAATATTCATCCAGAATTCTTTTAAGCACTGTGTGAGGCTATATCCGGTATCGAAAATACCTCCTATGACCGGCTCACTGTTAAATCCACCAAAACTAAGATCCAATTCACCCAAAACCGCCTCAGCATAGTGATGTAGTGGGGACATGCTCAAGAGCTGCGTAATCAGTACACTTTCGTTCGATGTATCACCCGTCAATATGACAACAGCAACTTTGAGAACTCCACCAAACAAGATGCCGATAAAAAGCCATATAACAACGTTATAGGTCAGTGAATCGGTGCCATCCTTTACCATCGTTGAGATGAGAACTGCAATTCCCAAAAATATCGACACATAGAGAAATGTGAGAACGGTGAAAACAGCTATTCTAATCAGTTCCGTCTGTCCGACATCGGCTCCATAGAAGATCAGCAATGTTCCAATGGATACAAATACCGAAAACACGATGATGCCAGCCAAAACCATCATTGATCCAAGTAACTTCCCTGCGATTACATTATCCCTGAATAGCGGATGGGTCAATAGCACATTCAAAGATCCCGACTTCCGCTCTCTGACGACCGCATCAAACCCCAGCACAATGCCGATCAAGGGACAAAACAGGGATATCATTTTAACATTGATGCTGCTCAGAAGTACTGAACCTGCCTCATGCTTCATGGAGCCGTACATGTATGTAGAGGCAAATACTATCAGGGTATATGTTGCAAGCAACACCAAAAACCCGGAATCCCGGAGATGATCGGCAACTTCTTTCTGGGCGATCACAAATACGTTCCTGCTTTTCATTCAAATCACCCCATGTCCTTTGATATATCCTGACGTAAAAATGCCATAAATGCCATTATTGTTAAAAAGGCAGGAGTAACGATTAAAACAATAACATTTGGCCAGAGTTCATCCCACCACTGTTCCAGCGTATGTTCTGTATCAGAAATTCCTCTCACGTTTGGTTTCTCACTTGAAACACCTAACCAGCTGAAACTGGGCCTGCCACTTACCGTCATAGCATAATGGTGATTCGGAGATAATTTTTGAACAACCGCATTGACTTCTAAAAAATGATCGTTATTACTTAGATCCAGAGGTTTCTCCCCGGTTGCAATGGAAGAAGCTGTGGCTACAATCATACCAAATGCAATACAAAAAACAAGCCAGATAGCAATATTGTATATTAGTGACTTTGTTGCATTTTTTGTGATGATCGAACCAAGTATGCCAAGAGCCACGAAAATCGAGAGAAAGAGATATGTGAGAATTGCAAAAATCACAAATCTGTTTAGTATCAGAGAACTTAACTCGGCTCCTGATGTTACAAGCAGTGTCCCGAGAACAGTGATAGTTGATACAAATACTACCATCGCTAATGTCAACATTGCTCCCAGTGTTTTCCCCGTAATTATAGTATCCCTGTACAGCGGATGCGTAAGAAGCACATTCAAAGAACCGCTTTCACGCTCTTTACTCATCGCATCAAAACCAAGTGCTATCCCCATAAATGGCAGGAAGAGGGCAATAATTTGACCAATATCAAGGAATCTTCCACCGAATATATTACCTTCTGCCCCAATTCCAGCAATATAACTTTTCGAAAAAACAATTACTATGAACGTAAGGAGCAACGTTATGAACTTCGGACTCCATAAGTTATCTGCAAATTCTTTTTGTGCGATCACAAACACATTCCGATTTGTTTTCATTACTGATCCTTCCGTAATTTCTTCCAATTTGTACCGGCAAATGCAATTAGTACTCCTGTAACTGCAATAATCGCAGTAAATCCGGGAAGTTTAGAAGAAGTCTCCATTGTAGTGCTTACCCCAGAATGATCGTCCGTGTCATTATTGAGTATCACCACTTCGGTTACTGTACTGTTCACGTCATTTCCAGCAGTTGTTAGAGGAAGGGCCTGTTCATCCAACCCGAAAATATAATTATCCACAGCAATGAAGTGTCCGGATGGATCCAAACTGATCCCGGCAGAATTCTTTACTGGCAGCGATATAACCCGGGTATCGTGTGTACTGGTGTTCAGTACTGAGATCTCATTATCTTTGACGAATACCAGATCCGTACCTTTCCAGGCGTAATAGTTCACATTTTCGATCGTTAGTTTATCTGATCCAGTGAGCAGGAACAGATCATACGTTTCTATATAAGGAGGGAACCTAGAGCCGGAATTGGGAACGGATGCTAAAATATAACCATTCGGACCCACCATTCCATCAAGATCATGATCACCATCTATCAGTTTTTTCAGGTCTCCGGTCATTGAGAGTGAATACAGTGCATATGAGTCATCACCATCCCTTTTTTTAACAAGAAGCCTTTCACTGTCCGGATACCACTGTATCACCCTTGACGAACCCGAGTTAAAAGTTATAATTTTTGTAGGATGTTCCAAGCATTCAGCCAGAAGATAGACATTGTAACTAAAATCGCCCGACTCCTCCAAGCCTTTTGTCTTGCAGAAAATTATCTTTTTACTGTCAGGACTCCATTTTTCCCCATACATTATAAGCCGCTCTGCAGAAAAAATCGTATTAATTTCTCTGCTTTCAATATCCAAAGTAATAACATCGTGGTTATTTTTTAAAAATACAATTTTCTCGCCATTTGGAGACCATTCCATATCTTCTACATCTGCGGTGGCATCGCGCATTTCAAAGCTGAAATTCGTATTTTCATCCAAGTCATAAACGTTGATTTTTCCAGATACAATCGCAACTAGTTTATCTTCTGTTGGAGACCATTTTGGAGTCCATTCTGGACTACACAGAACACTTCCCGGATCATAATCTATTTTTTCAATCAGTTCGAGATTATTTGACATAACAAAAAGTTGAGCAGATTCTATCCTATGCATACTTCCTTCCAACAATTCCATATATGCAAAATAATCACCAGACTGACTCCATACCGGCGTTGTAACTATTTTCCCGTAGCTACCGGAAGTACATTCTCCCCACGCAATCCGTGTTATCCCGGAACCATCTGGATTTACTGAATACAGTGCGGATACACCGCCAAGCCGAGGGTTCCCTTTCGGGTATGCACTGACAAATGTATCGATCAGCATGCGATTACCGCCAGGGCTCCAGAGTACATCAAAAACAAGGGTGTTTCCGATATCAAGGCGGCTTGTGTCCACAAGACTTCTGATATCTTTTCCTGCGGTCTGATTCAGATCGGATACAAAGGTTGCATTTGTCTGTTTCAGACTGTCACTTGCAGAAACGGGTTGAAAAGATATGCAAACCACTGCAATGAACATCAATATTAATTTGATTTGTTTATTGAACATTTAATCCTCTCTGTTTTTGACATCTTTGCTTGTTTTATTATGGAATATAACGAGTAAAAAATTAGAAAAGATTGAGCAGACCCCAACCTCTTCGAAAAATCCCTGAGCGAACATATTAAATGTTCAGACCAGCGATGAACTTGTAGGAAAATTGACTGCCTGCATTGATTTCAATACGTGGTTTCGGATATGCCTGTAAATCTGCAGTGTGGTCATTATGTGAACTGCTAACCCATGCTTCAATGTCACTCGAACTGTCATCATATAGCTTCATCTCTCCACCATACTGTGCAAAATTGTAGTCCAGATCGATATAAGCATCATCACCATTGTTTACAGTAAATTGATACCAGTCATCTGCAGTGAAATCACCAGTCCATATATCAATATCTCCATCTGGAACACTAATCAATTCTGCACTGGAATACGATGAACCCCCGTCTGCTGAAGCCGTTCCAACAGCTATCAGCATGACCAGCATCGAAATTCCAATCTTTGCAATTGTGCTTGTTTTCATTCTTTCATTTACCTCATTCAATTTACTCCAGAGGCACAAGCAAGCAAGTTTTAAATATCTCAAAACCAACAATACCATGCCTCAGGGCTTGTGGAGTTCAAATACAGATGAAACGGATTGTTTGAACTCCATCAAACATCTTTATGATGTCTTATTTTCCTGAGTTGACTTTGTATAAATATAATCTGTCCATATCATCCAACTGTTCCTTTTCAGTTGGATGATATGGACACAAAACTTATATCCTATTTTTTTACAAGATGTTTTGTAAAATTTTGGAGGATATAGATGATCAGAAAAATTGGATTATTACTAATGGTAATGCTTATATCGGTATCTTTTGCCGCAGCTACCGCCAGTCAGGACAACGGATATACCATCGTTCCTGTCAAGTCAGACATTACGATCACGCCAAGATGGGTAACAAACACCATTACACAGGGAGAAACAGACTGGCATAGTAAACAAGTCAGTTCTTACACAACTTGCCTTCACATAGACCTGAACTGGGAAGACAGCAGCGATTCACTCAGGCTCAGAGTATATGACCCAGATAACCAGCATGTTGGAACATTCTATGACAGTTACGATGGCAGTATTGACGGAAGGATCAATATTGATATCAGAAACTCCAGCGGAATAGATCTTGGTACCTGGAGATGTGAGGTTTACGGATATAGTGTCAGTGGAACAGAAGACTATTATATCTGAAAATATTCTAATAACATATGAAGAAATTGTGGGCTTCACTCTTATTGACCATACTCGTTTGCATTCCCACTTTGGTCAGTGCGAGCGAGTATGAAATAGTCCCACACACCGGTCCTGAAAGGGGAATGTATCCTGGCGGTGGTTTTGACCGCACGTTATCCTTTTGGGAACTTCCATTTAAGCTTCAACTCATATACATCTCAGGACTGCTGGCGACTTCCGTAACTCTTTACAAGTTTCTGCCTTTATTGCTCGGAAGAGTAAGACAAAACTGCAAAAATCAAAATCGGGATGAAATTCTCGAATTTATAACAGCTAATCCCGGAACTACAAAATCCGAAATTGAAAGACAACTCAAATTGAACAGAGGTACTATCAGATACCATTTGAAAATGCTTCAGATTTACAACAAAGTAAAATGTGTAAGGAAAGGAAGATTGGTAATGGTTTTTAAGAATTCTTATAAACACACCGACTCAGAACAAAAAATTGAATTCTTCCTTCGAAATGACACAAAAAAATGCATTTTGATTTCCATTCTTCGTGAACCGGGAATAACAAATTGGGACCTAACTCAGAAATTTTGTCTGGACAAAAGTACAGTGCACTGGCATATTAGTGACATGAACAATGAAGGACTTGTAGATATTAAAAACGATGGGAAATACAAAAGATGCTTTATTAATCCGACAATAAAGACAGATATGGAAAGACTAATATCAGAATCAGAATCTGGCATTTCAGCTAGTTGATCATCAGGTGATTTCAGAATATGCCCCGGTATCAAAGAGAATGGAAGGTGATACCAGCCCTTCTTTTCTCCGGTACCAGATAAATGAAACGTGGGCAAACGTAACAAAGAACGCTGATGAATATTTCCATCACATCATCGTAATGTTCTTCTTGGTTTTAGAGATAGGATCACAAGACCTATCACTTTCTACCCCTTGCCGATAACAACAGTCCGATAATGAGCATTATTGAAGTGAAACCTGGTGTTTGCTTGTTTGTCCCGGGTTCTTCCTGTGTTGTTTCATTGTCTATGATCACAAGATTTCCATCTTCGTCGAAATATGCTTCATCTTTGGTATAGGTTATAACATTTCCATCATCATCTACCACCTTAATATCTTCATTACCTGGCGAAGGGGCAGCTGCGACTCCTTCATCCAGAATAACCCGTTCCCCCCATTCAAATATAACCGGCACTTCATTTATGCCTGCTTCCTGTTCAAAGTGCCTGTCTATCGTCTGATATATTTCATCAATTACGGACTCATTTACTTTTTCCGGGTTTTCTATGTCCATATCCACAGATAAATATCCGTTGATGCTGACCCCGTAACCTATTACCGCCCCTCCAAACTCAGCAAAAAAAGGGTCAAGTTCCCTATCCTTAGTATGGCCAAGCAGATCCGTCCATCTTATTTTTTCACTCTTCTCCTTAATTACAGGCATTGTCCCATAGGCAGCTATAAACGACGGATCACTTTTAGCTTCTTCAAAAATCTCCGGGCCATAGTCAGGTAAGGGCATATCTTCGCCCATATATTCAGAATTGCTCAATTCTCTATCCTCCGCACTTACAACAATTACTGATGAAATAGATAAGAACAATATGATTATTATGATTTTTCCAATTTTACTATTTTTGATCATTCCACATCCCCCAGAGGTATTTTATTTGTATATTGCAATATTTCTATGAGCTTTCTATAAACTTACTAACATTATAAAAATGCCAAACGATTACTAATCGTTTGGCTAAACTACGAAAAGCCTCATATTTCAGCTAGTCAAAGGAGTTACATCTAAATCCAACTCAACACCACTAATTGGTGAGAAATAGGTGTTTGTGTCAGTGCTGCCCCAGTGTACACCATGAATTATTACCTGATCCCCATACTTCGAAAATATAGGGGCACCGCTATCGCCGCCAGCTGAATCATAATCTGCACGGAATTGGTCATAAAGAGTTCCAAAATTGGGATGGGTTACACTAAAATATCTCTTATTAACATAACCGGATGTCAGACCAGTGGCTATTCCTGACTTGTAAACTTTGGACCCTAAGGAAGGATCATAATATGAGCGTACATCTCTAACATCATCCACGTCGGTATAATAAATGTTATCTTCGACATTACTTGCTTCCACCCATGCAGCATCTGCAAAATGACCTGTGAGATAATTGACTTCACCTACTTTTGTTGCAGTGGTAGGTTGATAAATGCTTGCACCAACACCACCTGCATTAAATGCTGCATGTCCGGAAATTACAAATCCTTTTGTACCACTACTGTCTTCTGCAGCAAATGAGAGCGTTGAGGGCGTACCAGTTGATCTTACTATCTGTATACCACCAATTAGGTTATTCCATATAGAAGTGCGTGAGTCAAGATACACTTTTTCTCCTTTTGTGAAAACTACTGGAACATCAAATATTTCTACTTTTTTTGCATTTGCATTTATTATGTTGTAGAATTTGTCAATCGTATATTTATCAACATCTTTTATTTCTTCATCAAACTCAACAAATATATATCCGCCATAGTCAACACCGAAGCCGATCAATGGTCCCCCATTTTCTTTCATGTAGGGATGAAGCTCTTTTCCCGAATTGTTAATGCACTCCCAAATTGTATCTAACCATTCCATCTTTTCTTTATCTTCTGTAATTACAGGTACGGTTCCTCGAGATTCGATCAACTTTGAATCTTCTTTTAGGGAATCAAATGTACTTGACCCATAATCCGGGAAATAATAATATTCTTCAAAAGATTCATCTTGGATGGAATCGGATGATACTGCCCATGCGAACCCAGTGAGCAAAATGCTTATAATCATTATGCCCAGGCTTATCTTTAGCATACTTTTCATTATATGTACCTCATTTATTTCTCCAGAGGCAAAGCTACGCTTATATAGTACAAACAGCAAAGTATAACCCTGCCTCAAGGCACGGGGCTTCAGTTATTCCGTCAAGACTGGCTGAACTCCCACTAACATCTTTACGATGTTGTATTCTATTCTAACTAAGTCACATTATAAATATAATCTGTCCACATCATCCAACTGAAAGAGAGCAGTTGAATACAAAAGACATCCTGTTTTTTAGAGGGAAGATATGTCAGAAATCAGGCAACTTCCCTACATCCAACCTTGAAGCCGACCAACAAAAAAGCATCTTTAATTACAGAAAGACCGGAAAACTCACTTCACCAGCCGATCCTTCGCATCCCGGACCTCTTCCAGCAGATCCAGACGACCGATCCTCTCAAGGCGCTCGTAGATCAGCTCCCAGGCACAATCCTTCTCGGGATCCACCTCACACTTGCCATCCATGGAACCACCGCAGGGACCGTTGAGAAGTTCCTTGGGGCACTGGGCTGTGGGACAGACGCCACCGAACTGGGCAATGGTGCACTGGCCGCACATGGCACATAGATGATGGATGACCTTATCCCCTGCCATGGCACCCAGGGAATCGGTGTTGTTGGCAGGATAGACATCCACATCCACAAAGCGTGCGATGTTGGAAGTACCGCTTCCGCATGCCATGACAAGCACTGCATCGGCATCCTTTATCTCAGGTGCAAGTTCCTAAAGGGCTTCGCATGAGCGAACACTGCATGCTGCCTTTGCAACAACTCCACCGATAACATTTACTCCGGCATCCTTAAGGTTGGATTTCATCTCCTCCACCTCAGGTTCTCCTCCCACATGCTGCTTGGCGGCGCATACGCTGCAGCCTACGATAAAGACGGACTCCTTGTCCGCCAGCATGTCAAGGATCTCGCTAAAGGGTTTGGAAGATGAGATTATCATGGTTCCCTCATATCTTGTTCATATAGGAGTATTCAATGTCAGATTCCTGTTTCAGTGCGTCTTTGATCATCTTTGATATCAGCGGAAGGTTCCTTGCCTGGCATTCGAGCTTATCGGCAAGTTTCCTGACCTGGAGCAATGTGCCCATTACAATGACATCGGTCTTCTCGGTCTCATGGGAAACAGCATCACGTTCAAGCGCTGCATCACCGCCGCGTGCCAGGATCTCCTGCTTGATGATCAGGGCCTCAGTTGTGGTTATGTTGCTGATCTTCAGCACACGGTTCACGGTCTTGCCTTTCATGATGGTGGAACCAGTGCCTGTCACACCAATATTCCGCATTGCAAGAGCCGCATCATCAGGATTTGCTATGTCCAGCACACTGACCTCGAAGCCGTTCTCTTCAACCATCGGCTGCCTGCTGCGTATGGCCCCTGCGATCTGCACAACGTCCAGAGTCTCTGCCACGTCGTGGGTTCGGATGATATGTGCACCCTTCTGGACAACGATAGCTGCTGCTGCCAGACTGCCGTAAAGGCGCTCGGTTGCAGGTTTGTTGAGCAGGTCCCCGATGAACGATTTGCGGGAGATGGCTGCAAGAAGTGGTTTTTCGAACACTTTCAGACGCTCAAACTGGTCGATGGTCTCAAGGTCGTACATCGGAAGTTTTTCAGGCACCCATTTGCCGATGGCAGGGTCCAGGATAAGCTGGTCAGTATCAATTCCACGTTCCTCGGAGCGTACAAGGATGTCGTCAAGGGAACGCATGATGGCATCCATTCCCAGCGGATCACCAGGAAGCTTTCCAGCTGCCATGACAACAGCCGGGCAGCCGTGGTCTGCAACCACATCCAGCATTCCGCCGTCTGTTGCAAACCCTGCAACGTCATTGACGACGTCAGCACCTTTTTCCAGCGCCTTCTCCGCAATGTCCGAGAACACAGTGTCCACTGAGATCACAGCATCCAAATTGTCCTTCAGTAGCTCAAGCGCAGGTAAAAGACGGTCGCATTCTTCCTGTTTTGTGATGGGATCGGCCAGCGGCCAGGTGGACCTTGCACCGAGGTCAATGATGGTAGCCCCATCGTTGACCATCTTATAAGCAACATCAAGAACGGAATCTGCGTCTACCACAGACCCCTTGTAAAAAGATTCACGGCTTAAGTTTATAACACCCATTAAGCGTACGGGGTGCTCATCACCTACTTTCAGGCCACATATGTCAACGTCAACAACCATTGTATAACCAGTGATTATGAGTTTTTATCAATTATATATAATACTGTTGAAAAGAAAAAAGTGCAGACTGCCTTTAAGCAGTCTTCTGTGCTGCCATCAGGACATGCTGCATGAGTATGGAAATGGTCACAGGACCAACTCCGCCTGGAACCGGGGTTACCAGGGCAGCTTTCTTGATGACGTTCTCAAAGTCAACGTCTCCGTAGACCTTACCGTTCTCCTCAGTGATACCAACATCAAAGATCACAGCGCCTTCCTTCACCATGTCTTCCTTGATGAGATGCTTCACGCCTGTGGCGACCACAAGGATGTCTGCTTCTTTCGTGAACTTTGAGGTGTCCTCGGTGAACACATGGCACACGGAAACAGTGGCGTTCCTGTTCACAAGCATTGCAGCCATGGGTTTTCCGACCACATTGCTGTGACCTACGATCACCGCATGTTTACCCTGTATGTCAATGTTGTATTCCTCAAGTGCACGGATTACACCCTTTGGGGTGCATGGTACAAGTTCCTCGATACCGATGAGAAGCTGGCCCATGTTGAAGGGGTGGAAACCGTCCGCATCCTTTGCAGGATCTATGGCATTCATTGCTTCCTGCTCATTGAGATGTGCGGGAAGCGGAAGCTGCAGGAGAATACCATGGATATCTTCCCTTGAGTTCAGTTTGCTAATAAGGTCAAGAAGTTCTTCCTGGGTCGTGGACTCAGGAAGCGGGTGATCCTCTGCATAAACGCCTACACGGTCACATGCTTTGTGTTTTAACCTCACATACATCTTTGATGCAGGGTCATCGCCTACAAGAATGGTAGCCAGTCCGGGAGTGATTCCTTTTTCACTCTTGAGCTTCTCAACTCCTTCCTTAACTTCAGCTTCCACTTTCTTTGCAACAGCTCTTCCATCAATGATCTTGTTCTGGTCCTCGTCAGACATTGCAGTTCACCTTCTAATTTCCGTTTATTTCAAGTGCTCGTAGATTGGGAAACGGCTGCAGAGTTCCTGTGCATCCGCATTGACTGCTTCAAGAACCTTGTCGTCATCCTTGTTGTTGAGGATGGTCTCGAAGAAATCAGCGATCTCTACCATCTCAGGCTCCTTCATTCCACGGGTTGTTGAAGCAGGTGTTCCTGCCCTCAGTCCGCTGGTGATGAATGGACCTCTGGTCTCGAATGGGATGGTGTTCTTGTTGATCACGATACCTGCCTTGCTCATGACGACCTCTGCATCCTTTCCGGTGATGTCGTACTTGTTGAGGTTGAGGAGCATAAGGTGGTTGTCAGTACCTTCAGACACGATATCAAAGCCTCTCTCCTGAAGTGCTGCACAAAGTGCCTTTGCATTCTTTATGGTCTGTTCCTGGTCCTTCTTGAAAGCCTCGCTCTGTGCTTCCTTGAATGCAACTGCCTTTGCAGCGATGATGTGCATAAGAGGGCCGCCCTGGATTCCCGGGAAAACTGCCTTATCGACCCCTTTTGCATACTCTTCCTTGCACATTACCATTCCACCCCTTGGACCACGGAGGGTCTTGTGTGTGGTAGTGGTCACAAAGTCAGCATGTGGGAATGGGTTTGGGTGAACACCGGCAGCGATCAGACCTGCGATGTGTGCAACATCTGCAAGCAGGTATGCCCCGACAGCATCTGCAATTTCCCTGAAGCGCTTGAAATCAATGGTCCTGGAGTATGCGGAAGCTCCTACAACGATCATCTGTGGCTTCTCTTCCTTTGCCATCTCCATGAGTGCATCGTAGTCAAGCATCTCGTTCTCTTTGGAAACACCATATGGTACGATGTTGTAGAGCTGGCCGGAGAAGCTTACAGGACTTCCGTGGGAGAGGTGACCCCCATGGGAAAGGTCCATTGACATGATCTTGTCGCCTGGCTTAAGCACTGAGAAGTAAACTGCCATATTTGCGCCTGAGCCGGAATGTGGCTGGACGTTCACATGTTCTGCATTAAAGATCTCCTTTGCTCTCTCGATAGCAAGGGTCTCTGCAATATCAACAAATTCACAACCACCATAATAACGCTTTCCGGAATAACCTTCTGCGTACTTGTTGGTCATAATGCAACCCTGTGCTTCCATGACCGCACGGCTTGTGTAGTTCTCTGAAGCAATAAGGTTCAGCTTGTAATCCTGGCGATTTGCCTCCAATTCCAATGCATTGGCAATTTCTGGGTCGATATCTGAGATATAAGACATAGTTTATCGTTCCTTTGATAGCTATCGTTTTAAATTGATCAATTGATTATAAGATAGATACGATCCTACCGTCCACCTTCAATCTGTCCTCTGCGAACAGTTTTACGGCCTCGGGGTAGATCTTATGCTCCTGTTCCAGGATGCGACCTGCAAGAGTGTCCTCGGTGTCCCCCTCAAGCACGGGAACACATCTCTGGAGGATTATTGGTCCGGTGTCCATACCCTCATCGACGAAATGCACTGTGCAGCCAGCGACCTTGACACCGTAATCAAATGCCTGTTTCTGTGCATGCAGGCCCATGAAGGATGGTAAAAGTGCGGGATGGATGTTCATCATACGGTTCTTATATGCTTCTATTACATCCCTGCCAATGATACGCATGTATCCTGCAAGGAGAACCAGCTGTATATCATATTTTGCAAGCGTCCTAAGAACCTCTTCCTCATAGCCCTTCTTTCCGCCAAATGCCGAAGGATCCACGAATACCGCATCAATACCGTTATCTTTAGCCCTCTCAAGTGCATAGGCATCCCCTTTATCACTGACAACCACTTTGATGGCAGCATCCGGAATATAGCCATTTTCAATGTTATCAATAATGGACTGCAGGTTCGAACCGCGTCCAGAGACAAGAACTGCAATATTGAGAGTCATTGCTCACCCATACGAGATTGCTATATATTAGAGTTTTGGGATTATATAAGCAGAAATATCCGGATCACGTTTTTTCAGAAAAAAACTAAAAAGCAATTTATGGAATAAAAGTGCGTCCGATCAGTTTTCCTTTCTGTGCCTTGCCCTCTCATTAATAAGGGTTTCAAGGTCGTCTGCATCGGATAATGAATTAAGTTCATCCCTCTCGATAAGAACTGTGTTCTCCACGGACTCATACCTGCTCTTACCTTCCACAATGAAAACAGATTGTGTCTGGATAACATCCGATATACTGCTCATGAGGTGGGCTCGCTTTAGCATTGCATTGCTGTATTCGCTAACACCTGTAAGGAAAGTACTGGAATAATCCTTGGATACCGCCTTAAATGGTGCCTGGTTCGTTGAAAGAACATCATAGCCCAGCGTATAGATCAGGTTGAGGATATTGTCATTTGGAGGAGTAGCCCTCTCTGGCTCTTCTTCTTTGGTACTTGCAGGTTCCAGTTCTTTCTCAAAGCTGCGCAGGATGTCAATGGACTTTGCAAGTGCAACATCAAGGATCTCCTCAAGATGCAATACAATGTCAATTGAAGCATCCATCTGCCCTTCTTCATATTTACTAATGGTACGGCGGGATACTCCAAGCTCGGAAGCGAGCGCTCCCAGTGACATAGAGATGTCCATTCTTGCGTTTTTCAGCACATCACCGTCGATGGACACATACAAACCGCCAGGTGCTGCAGATACAAGCGGGGGAACACTCTCCACAAAATAATCATAAAGCGTCTGGACATTCAACGCAGGTATATCATATCTCATATACACTACGCTATCCTCAAGCATCTGGTCACGTGTCTTTGCACCCACAAGTATCGGATAACCACCAAGGTACTCTGCCAGAGTTATCATTTCCCGGGCAGTCTCTTCGTTCAGACCGTCAATGTTGTATAAGACCTTACAGAATAGGAGCGTATTATCCTGACGTGCAGCGAGATCGAAGCTCCGAGGCCTGATATTGCATCGATTTGAAACCGTGAAATCAGCGCGTTCCAATACTTCAATGATCTGATGTATCAGAATATCCTTTGTCATTGCGATAAATGATTGATTGCACATCTATATAAAGGTATTTGTTAGTATATAAACGAACACGGAACAAGAGAACATGATCATAGCTATAGATGATACCGATTCCAGAGAGGGAATGTGCACTACATACCTGTGTGCAATGCTAATGGATGAGCTGAAAGAGTACGGCAATATCATAGACAGCCCGATACTCATACGCCTCAATCCCACAATACCCTACAAGACTCGTGGAAATGCATCTACAGCCTTTGAAATTGATACCAGGGAACCGGAAAAGGTCATGGAACATGTTATCTCAAGAGTTGAAGAGCTGGCAGAACTTCAAAGCGATATGACAAACCCGGGAATCGTGTTCATCCCCGAAGGAGAGCAGGAAAAGGCAAAGAAAGCACTCGGGAACTTCTTCATGCAGGCAGTACGTGAGGTACTGGAAATAGAGGATGCAAAGAACCTTATTTCAGAACTTGGCCTGCCATCAAAGGGATTAAAGAATGGAAGAGGCCTTATAGGTGCCCTTGCTGCCTGCGGTGCCATGCTAAATCCCGGATGGGATCACACTTATGAGTACCTTGCATACAGGGAAAAAAATGCATGGGGAACACCAAGGGAAGTTGATGAGGAAAGTGTAAGGAAAGCAGACCTGGAAACATATCCGGACACCTGGGATACTGTGGACTTTGCAAACGACCTTGTGGTCTGTATCCCGCATGCAGGAGACCCTGTGCTTTTCGGTATCCGTGGTAACAGCATCGATGTGGTAACAAGAACATCACAGATGATAAGCTCCGAACCTGTGGAACGACACATGGTATACCGGACAGACCAGGGAACAGACCTTCACCTTATACCTGTAGAAAAGATTTCGGACATCAGGGACCTCCATTCCTACACCATCGAAGTTACGGTGGCAACAGATCCGGAGACCATCAGAGGAGGACATACAATATTCTCCATCCGGGACGATTCAGGAGACGAGATGGACTGTGCTGCTTATGAGCCTACCAAGAACTTCAGGGAACTCGCCCGTAAGTTCATCCCGGGAGACAGGATTGTCTTCTCAGGTAGTGTCAAGAACAATACACTGAACATCGAAAAATTAAAGATAATATCCCTTGCAGAAAAATATGAATCCGTTAACCCTTCGTGCCCGGAATGTGGCAAAAATATGAAATCCGCAGGCAAAGGGCAGGGTTATCGCTGCAGGAAGTGTGGAACATCTGCAGACTGCGCTGAACTTGTTAAAGTGGAAAGAGACCTTGAAACAGGAATATATGAGGTCCCCCCATGCGCACGCAGGCATCTTGCAATGCCCCTTGTACGCTGTGTGAAAGAAAAAAAGGAAGGAGAAGAAGATGGGAAGATATTCCCATCAAGATGATATTTCAGTCTTCCCGAAGCTCATCGAGATCAGCTATCGGAGGACTTGTCCTTTTGTGCATATTGAGCCTTAAGCGCTTCATCAGTGAAGTTATGTCCGTCATGGGAACTCCAAGCCTTGCACTCACACGTTCCTGACCTTCACCTGCAAGGATAGGTTCAAGGACCTTGTCGATGGTCTCGTAGGGAACACCAAGGTCCTCCTCATCGGTCTGGCCTTCCCACAATCCTGCAGAAGGTGCCTTGTTGAGTATGCTTTCAGGCATATCAAGCATCTCTGACATTTCCCTGACCTCGGTCTTGTAAAGGTCACCAATGGGTTCAAGGTCAACACCGCCATCCCCGTATTTTGTGAAGTATCCCAGAAGGATCTCCGTCTTGTTACCGGTACCCATCACGACCCTGCCAAGCATATTGGCATAGTAGTAAAGTACAGACATCCTGATCCTTGCTTTCAGGTTACCATCAACAGGAGCTGTGGCTTCAGAGATGTCAGGCATCGTATCCTTGTAAGTAGCAAGGATGTCAGAGATATTAACGATCTTGAAGTCGATACCCAGCCTTTCTGCAACCTCTTTTGCATCATTTACTTCGGATCCGGGAGTAGCGTTCTCCGGCATATGGATACCCAATACATTCTCAGCACCCAGCGCTTCAACAGCAAGGTATGCCACCAGTGCTGAATCGATGCCACCGCTGATGCCTACAACAGCTCCGGAGATACCTGCTTCACCCAGCTTAGTCCCGATAAAATCCACAATAATGTCCTTCGCTTTTTCCATATCCATGCTATCAAGTTCCATTTGATGATATAATAGGAGCACTATTATGGCTAGCCCCATATTAAGATTTCACGTTCAGATACAATGTATGTAACATAACCTTTAATACAGTGGTCACAGAAATTGATATTAATATATTGTAGGTGCTATAATGAATCTGATGAGATCGGAGATACTGGGACTTGATAAGATCCTGAAGGGTGGATTCCCAAAACCTTCTGCCATACTTATCGCAGGTCCTGCCGGATCTGGAAAGACCACAATTGCAATGCAGTCTATTTTTACTGCTTCTGAGAAAAAGGAAGTATGCATGTATGTCACATCATTGAACGAACCTATTGCGATGGTCAACAACTTCATGTCAAAGCTCAGTTTTTACAATATATCCCTGCTGTCCACCGGCAACATGAACTACATACCCATCGGCACCGAGACACTTGACAAAGGCATCTATTCGTTCATGTGGAACCTCGAGGAATCCATCGAAAAGATAAAGCCGGATCGAATTGTCATTGACCCGATAACAGCTATTGGAAGCACTCTTGACAAGGAAGCGAAACGCAGGTTCTATTATGATCTTTTCCTGCGCATGAAAAAATGGGATGCTCTGGTAATTGCCACCGGGGAGTTCACAGAAGAAGAACTTATGACAAGCGACCTTAGCCATGTTTCCGACGGTGTCATCTACCTTTCCGACGATGAGGTCAACAAACGCCGGGTGCGCCACCTTGAGATACTTAAACTAAGAGGCCAGGGTTACAGGACCGGCAAACATCCATTTACAATAACAGATGAAGGCGTGATCCTCCACAAGCAGGAACTGCCTGAACCCGATATACCATATTCGACCACCCGCGTCTCAACAGGAGTTTCCGGGCTTGACAGTATGACAGAAGGAGGAGTTTTTGAAGGTTCCACAATGCTCATATCCGGCAGCTGTGGCACCGGTAAAACAACCATCGGAACCCAGTTCATTGCAGAGGGAGCAAACGCCGGTGAAAAAGGCATGATCGTTTCCTTTGTCGAATCCGATAAACAGACGATCAACAATGCAAGATCTATAGGACATGATATTAGCGGCCATATTGCCTCCGGACTCGTCAATGTCATTTACACCAACCCTTCAGACCTTGAAGCAGGAGAACATGCCATCAAACTCCGGTCAATGATAAAGGAAATGGACATAAAACGTATTTTTGTAGACGATATCCATGTTTTCAGCGACCTTATGACTCCTTTTGATGCGAAGGACCATATCAAGCTCCTTGCAGACATCTTCAGATCCAACGGTATCACATCAATGTTTGCACAAATAACTGATGTGAGCAAAACGATACGGGATTTCAATGACTATGGAATGGATTCATCTGTCCTCCTTTCCCTTAGAGAAGAGGAAGGACATACCGAAAAGACGATCTCAGTAATCAAAATGCGTGGAAGTGCACACGATACCGGCATCCGGCAATTCGAGGTCAGAAGTTCCGGAATTGACATCATATTGCCATCCTCCCAGTGAAGGGAAGGATGCATAGTTATAAGCCTGATGAGAAATATCAAAATATGAACACAGGCTTGGACTAAACAAATATGACATTCTATATTACAGACTCCGCAGTTTTTATCTATGGTTATGATGGCAACCCTTCAGAATTCATAACAGTACCTACTGTCAGGAATGAGATGAAGAGCCAGGAAGCCCTTATGCGATTTGAGATCGCCTGTGAGACAGGTACCCGGGTGGAACAGCCTGACCCTGACATCAGGAAAAAGGTGGTTTCGCTTGCCAAAGAGACGCGTGACGTCGAGGAGCTTTCGGATACGGACATCGATATCCTCGCAAAGGCATTTGAATATAAAGAGGACTCGATCCTGCTAACAGATGATTATGCTGTACAGAACGTCGCATCAGTTCTTGGTATTGAATTCAAGCCAATTGCACAGAAGAAGATACGTGATGTCCTTGTATGGGGAAAGAAGTGCACTGCATGCAGGCGTAAGTTCGATGAAGGTGAGGAATGCCCTGTTTGTGGGTCACCATTGAAAAAGGTCAGGAAAAGAAAACTATAACCGTAGATATGACCTATAACAAGGTGAAAGAAAGAGAATACAATATTTCTAATTGAGATTAAAGCTGGGATAATATGAACAATATAGAAGAAATGATCCAGAAAGCAGTTGAATTGCAAGCTAACGGCCTTGTCACAGGCCAGATAGCAAACGAGCTCAACGTATCCCGGGAAACCGTCACATGGCTTTTGACACGTTCAAAGAAGGACGTCGTTGCTCCTGCACCAAAGGACATATCCGTGAACTGGAGCAGCATCGGACAAAGTTCTTTCAGGCTCAAATGTGTATCACAGGCACTCTGTGATATGGTTGCAGAGTCACTTGAGAAGACCGATCAGTTAGCTGACGTCGTGATAGGGATCGGGCTTAGCGGAATACCTATCGCTACAATAATGTCAGAAGAACTCGGACTTGAATTCGGTATTTTCCACGACTATGATGACCAGAAAGAAAAAAGTCGTCAGAGAGGTATCTTTAGCAGGAACTTCGCTGATGTAAGAGGAAAGAACTGCATAATCGTAGATGACGTTGTCTCATCGGGTGCTACTATCACAGATGTGGTGGAACAACTTCGCGAAGTAGATGCGAATCCTGTTGCCATAGCTGTAATTCTGGACAAGATGAACTCAGATTCAATAGCCAATGTGCCAATGAGCTCACTGGTACGTATCACACGTGTAGACTGAAAGGGGAATATTCCCCTTTTGATCCTTTAGAAAAACTTTTTTTAGATTTTTTTTAAATAATTAATGAGGGAGAGGTTTCACTCCACTCCCACAGAACCGATCTTTTCTACCAGTTTGGAAAGCACCTCAGAACGCATCCCTTCTACGAACTTGATACTTCCAACCACAAGGTGTCCGCCACCGTTAACACCGGCACCCACGATCTCCTCATGAAGCTCGCGTACCATCTGCGGGATGTTCATAAGAACACCTTTTGAGCGGATCACAGCAAAGTCAGGGCCGTATCCGATAGTGATGACCGGACGTCCTTCAAGTTTCTGGCACATGCGGTCATGCACTTCACCTGAGGTCTTGCCTGGTGCAGGGAAAGTGAACTTATGTGCATAGTTCTCAACGTCCAGGACGTTCAGGACTGCACCGTTTGGCAGGTCCTGGGATTTGACGTTAGGCATGCATGCAGTCAACTGCTCATCGATCATGGCATTTGCCTGTTCACAGAGCAAGTTCACGATCTTCTTATGCCTGGTCTTATCACCAAGGTCCATGAGGTCATCCACAATGCCTTTTCCACTACTGAACTTGAGCCAGTATGCTTCAAAGTCAAGTGCCAGTGCAATGTCCTTGAGGTCTTTCTGGGAATACTTGTCAGCAACCAGCTGTTTATAAGCCTCTGCTTCACCTGCTTCAGAGCGGTCCCCTGTCGCAGCAATTGCAGGCAGGTGTTTGATCTCATCCGTCACATCAGGATTTATCATACGTGCAACTTCTGTTGCAAGCATTCCAGCGGTCATTCCGAAATCCCCGCCAACATGTGCAGGGTTCACGTGACCGAGCAGGTATTGGTCAACGATCTCATCCGGATGATGGTGATCCACGACAACCATGTCGATACCATAGACCTGTGCCTGTCTCATGGCTGGTACATCCTCTTCTGTGGAACCATTGTCCACCATGACAACCAGTGGAAGTTTCTGCCCATGTCTGGCAGCATCTTCGAGTGCATAGGATATATCCTTGGTAACATCCGGCATTTCGTAGAATGGTGCTTTGGATGGTGCACGCTTGTAATAATGATATTCTGCATCAGATCCGTTTATCTCCCTGATCATCGGAAGGATAGCCCTCTCGATGGCTACTGCTGCGGTCATTCCGTCGGCATCAGCATGATGGCGAAGAAGGATCGGCTTTGACCTCATTATAGCCTTCTTGATCTCCTTGGTCACCTGGCGCATTGCAGGCCTGAGCTTTTCAAGGATCTCGCTTTCTACAAGGAATTCGATCTCTGAAGGTTCCGCTCTTTTGTCAAGCACTTCATCGATCCTCTTCTTGACAGCCTCCTCCTTTGCACCGGTGAGACGTTTCATGCTCTTTACCTCTACCTGAAGCCTGTCAGCACGGGACGTTACCTCCCCCGTACCGGTTATTATCATATCGGCATCGATCTCCGGATAAGCACGCTCTCCTGCTCGCTCAAAGGCGGCACAGGAAATGAGACCTTCCTCATCAGATATTGTAAATATAGTAGGGCCACCGGTCTGTTTGACCTGTATGACCTCACCCTCTACCTTGATAAGTTTACCAATGAACTTATCGAGCTCTATGGACTTCCTGATAGGTATTTCCTTTTCAACTTCCACGATGTTGAAATCCTTGACCTGCCTTGGGATCAGGTCCATCTTACCATCGCGGCGAACTTCCTTAACTTCAACGACAACAGTAGCTCCTGCCTCAAGAGGAGTACTAAGATTGCTCGAGTGTATCAGACCGCGAAGGTTGGAATTCAGATCTACGAAAACACCGAAGTTCGCAAGGTTGTTCACAGTAGCACGGTACATCTTCCCGACTTCAAGCTCATCCTGATTACAGGAATTATCCAGCACATGAACGATATCTATCTTACCACAGGTACTGCAAGCTTCCTTTCCATTGATCGGACCATCGATGGATTTTCCGCAAATATCACATTTATAGAAGGCACCTTTGCCATTGCATGCCGTGCATGTTTTTCTTACTTCGATTTCCCCGCTTCCACCGCATTTCGGGCAAACTGAACCATCTTTCAAAAAACTGTTCACGTCCTTTTGTGAAAGGCTCATGAGGTTAACAGACTTTGATTTTCCCGCGCCTTTACATTCAGGACATTTCTCAGTGGAGAGAACTTCATATCCTTTTCCTCCACATTCAGTACACTCTTCTCTCATTGTATCAAGTCTTAATTGTTTATGTTAGATTTAATGTCTTTGCTTATACGAAGACTGCCACAAGCAATAGTTTTTTATGATAACTTCTTCCATATAAATTGGGGGAGGTTACCATGATAGAAGAATACATAATACCTATACTTGTAATTGGAGTTATCATCTTAACTCAAGCGCTCAAAATGGTCAAAGAATACGAGCGAGTCGTTATTTTTAGATTGGGACGACTTAGCGGAGTAAAGGGACCAGGACTTTTCCTTATCATCCCTATCATCGATACAGTGATGAAGGTTGATCTGCGAGTTGTAACTATTGACGTTCCAAAACAGGCAGTCATCACAAAAGATAATGTTACTGTGGCTGTTGATGCTGTTATTTACTATAAGGTTCTCAAACCTGATGCTGCAATCACAGAGGTAGAGAACTTCAAGTTCGCAACATCCATGCTTTCCCAGACAACCCTCAGGGATGTTATCGGGCAGATTGAACTTGACCAGCTCCTATCAGAACGTGAGACCATCAATAAGGACATACAGGAGTTGCTCGACATTTCCACAGACCCATGGGGAATCAAGGTCACGGGAGTCACTCTGAGAGATGTGAGCATCGATGATACCATGCTTCGTGCAATTGCAAAGCAGGCAGAAGCCGAAAGGGAAAAGCGTTCACGCATAATTCTTGCGGAGGGTGAGTTCATGGCTGCACAAAAGATGAAAGATGCTGCACAGCTCTACCAGGACATACCTGTAGCTCTCAAACTAAGGGAACTGCAGACCATTGCCGAAGTTGCACGTGAAAAGAACCTCGTGGTAGTAACAAATTCAACGGAGATCGGAGAGATCGCTGCACTTTCCACCGCATTCGGTAAGAAATAAAACCTTAAGAAGGTGATAAAATGTTGAAAAAGCCATCACCTCTTATTCCTTTTTTATTTTTAGCATTGATATTATTATTGCTGAGCCCTGCCTGTGCTTCCGCAGAAGATAAAGTTCTAGTACTGGAACTATCCGATTCGATCACACCGGTATCTGATGACCTTGTAGTTGATGCACTTTTGGTAGCAGAACAGGAAGGATATGAAGCACTTGTTATAACCCTCAACACCCCCGGAGGCGGGGTCGATGAAACGCTCAGGATCATTGAAGCCATAGACCAGTCAGAAGTTCCAGTTATCGGATACGTCTACCCCGGCGGAACAAAAGCGTGGTCTGCAGGAACACTGATCCTTCTTGGAACTGATGTTGCTGCAATGGCACCCTTTACGGTCATTGGTTCTGCACAGCCGGTCACTGTTTCCACAGGAGGGGTCGAACCTGTGGAAGATGACAAGATAGTGAACGCCCTTGTGGCACTTGCAAAAGAGAAGGCAAATCAGCACGGACGTAATGAGACCGCAGCTGAGAAGTTCATTACCGAGAACCTCAACCTCAATGCCGAGGAAGCACTGGAAACAGGAGTCATCGAATATGTTGCCACAGATGTTGAAGACCTACTTGAACAGGTGGATGGGGAGACAATAAAGAGTAAGGAGCTGAACACCAGCGGTGCTACCATTGATACGTATGTTCCAAACCTCAGGCTGAGCTTTATGAATATAATCTCAGATCCTGTGATATCATCACTACTGATAATGCTTGGAATATACGGCATCGTTATCGGAATTTCAAACCCTGGAGCAGGAGCTGAGATATTTGGTGTCGTAGCTATCTCGCTGGGACTTATAGGAACAGGTTTTGATGTGAATATCGCAGCAATATTCCTGATAATCCTGGGGGTGATACTATTCGTTCTCGAATTGCAGGCGCCGGGAGTTGGTATATTCGGAATATCGGGACTGATATGTTTGATAGCAGGAAGTATTTTCCTGGTACCCACAGATTTCCCGCGCTGGTATACACCTGCAGACGTTCAGCAGACAATGATCATTGCGATCGTTACACCTACGATAGTAATGGGATTGCTGTTCGTATTCGTGTTTTACAAAGTGCTGGAGGTCAGGCATCGCAAACCGGTCATCGGTGAAGAACCCACAGGTGACCTTGCCGAAGCTCTCGATAAGATCGATGCCGGTTCGAAAGGATTTGTAAGATACAAGGGAGAATACTGGAAAGCAAGATCAGAAGACGATCTGGAAGAAGGTGATACTGTAATGATCACCGACAAAAAAGGACCGCTCCTCTTTGTGAAAAAGAGCGAGTGACCAAAAGAAGTGTTTTAGGGGAGTGAAACCTCACTTCCCTTTTATCATTTCTATAACTTTTCTTTTCTTATCAATGGCTTCATTTGCAGCATTATCCACTGCACGCTTCATCTCTTCAAAGTCCCTTGGCTCTGTATCCCCGATCATCTTCTTGATTGGAGTGTAAGCCGATTCCCTGAAGCGCGGGGTGAAATCACACATTTTTCCATCGATGTTTATCTCTGCACCGCTGCCTTCGACAACCTCTCCGATGATGTCGATCTCAACGCCTGCATCCCTGACGGTCTTCATGATATCGTCTGCATATTCCCTCGGTGCGATAACGAGCAATGCATCAAGTGATACGCCAAGGTAGTCTATCTCCAGCTTTTCCAGCATGTCGAGAACTTTCGGATTGACAAGCGGACGCATCTTTGCTTCATCGAAGACAAGCTTGACACCGGCAGTTCGTGAGATCTCTTTTGCATCGCCACGGATACCACCGTTGGTCACATCTGTCATTGCATGCACATGCTTTGTCAGGCCGGATGCGATCAGTGCATCACATGCCTCGAGGAACTTGATGTTGATGGTCTCATCAACCACATCGTGCATCTCATAATAAAGCGCTGCAGTGGAAACTGTCCCACCGCCTGCACCCTCGCTCATAAGGATGACATCTCCAACCTGCGTCTGAATGCGGGCTGTAAGGTCTGTAGCTGTACCAACTGCACCAACACCACCGGTCATACGCTCACCGATATCCATATCGCCGCCGATACGGAGAGTGCTACCCGTTACAAGAGGGATGCCTGTAAGTTCGGACACCGTGGTAATTCCCGCAATATGGTCAAAGATCTTGGCAACATCGCCATCATCGGCAACGTGGATGTCGGACAGGAGTGCCACAGGTCGGGAACCCATCACATACACATCACGAAGGGATGCACGGGCTACGTGGAAACCTGCAAGGAAAGGAAAATCGCTAAGACGGGAGTGTATCCCATCAATTGTAATAATTATATACCCATTCCCGGTCTCGTTCAGGATAGCGCCTGAATCGTCAAGATGGGATGTATCGACCGCTGCACTGGTCTTTCCGATGACCTCTGCGAGCTTCTCATGTGCGTAGAAATCCCCCAGTCCACGGGAACCGACGCCAAATTCACCCATGCTCACGCCGGAGACAGTGGAGGTCAGTACATCGCCTTCGACATTAAGTGTGGCCTTTGCCTCTACAATAGCTGCTTTTGCAAGTGACCTGGCGTGTTCAGGCGTTGTGTCCTTTATCTCAAGTATACGTTCTGTCAGTTTGTCCTCAAGTTCAGGATCATTCTTTCGAAGTCCTTTTCTTGCATAGCCTTCTATATCCATTAGATCACTCCGGAGTATCAGCACATGCCTACAAAATTCTCAAGCATCTTCAGGCCGATATCACCACTTTTTTCAGGATGGAACTGTGTTCCGATAACGTTGCCTGTGGAATTGACGACCGATGCAGCGAATTTCACACCATAATCACATGAAGCGAGAGTGTGGGCAGCATCAGTATCCACATAATATGAATGTACAAAATAAACGAATGCACCATCTTCTATTCCCTCATAGAGAGGATGGTCCTGCTCGATGGAAAGAGCGTTCCAGCCCATGTGCGGGACCTTCAGTTCGCTGTGTGGGAAGCGGAGAACCTTGCCGGGAACAAGATCAAGCCCATCATTGAGCCCTCCTTCTTCTGAATGGCTCATGAGCATCTGCTGCCCTAAGCAAATACCAAGGACCGGTTTTCCAGAAGCCACGTAACTGTGTATGCCATCAAGGAAAGGAACGATGTTCTTCATCGCATCGGAAAAAGCCCCGACGCCCGGAAGAATGACACCATCTGCACTTTCAAGGTCTGCAGGGTCCTTTGATATGGTCACTTCCGCACCTGCGTGTTCCAGCCCTTTCTGGACACTACGGAGGTTGCCAAGCCCATAATCAATTATCACTATCTTTTTCATGGGAAGTACAGTACGGTTTTGGTACATCAATCTAACGAGATGATGGAGGATATGATATAATTATTGATGGGATTCCAAAAGAATCACGATATGCAATATTAGTTTTACTTTTAAAGCCGCTTTGTCCGAAAAATAGGGTATTTATCGGACAATGACCCGAATATTCGGACAAAAGCATGAATTTTCGGACAAAGAGCTTATGGACATAATGCATATATACTATGCAAAATAATTTTACGGTATCACATATAATCATGTGAAGTGGGGTCCAAACTAAGTAACTAATCAAAAATAGGGAGTGTTTGCAATTAAAAGTAATAAATCAATAATTATATCATTAAGCATTTTGTTACTAATCAATTTATCTTTTGGATGTATTGACCAAGACTCAACTAAAAATTCATCTATGCAATCAAGTAATAATACATCAATAAATTTAGATATTAATTATTCCGAAATTAAACTCCTGCCACCATATAATGAATCAAAACCTGAATGGCTCAAAACAAATGAATCCAATATAGCTAGAATTGCACTCAAGGATATTCGAGTTCAGCAAATGATTCAAGAAGGAGGGACAATCATAGGAGTAACTTATTCCTGCCATCCAACTTATGAAGGATATGACGGAATCGGATGTGCTCCTGCCTTAAAAATTAAATCTAAGTCTGAAAATGAGATAGTAGATTTCTTAGTTGATGAAGAGAAGGAAGTAGTAGCTGAAACCGTTACAGAAATTACATCTAGTAACTAATACTTTTCTTTTTTTTCTTTTTTATACATATGAGAATTGCGATTAACTGCTTATTTTTAAAGCAAATTTTGTTGGCTGATTTTTTAAGCATTCCTCTCTATCTTCAGCGGCTTGCTATTATTCATTGAGATACTTTCAACTTTATAGTTAAAATTAGGAAAATCTATTTTTGGAGAGATTATAATCCTAGTCTAATAGATGGACACTAGATTGGTTATAAAATGTCTAAACACATTATTCGGTCAATAACATGAATTTCCAGTCAAAATCACTATTTTTCAGTCAATGTGATAATTGTGTATTTATCGGACAAAGTCATGAATATTCGGACAAAGCGTTTTAAAGCATCGACTAATGTTAAAGATTGAATACCAGACAAAAATCCCCAGAAATAGTGATTACTGGGAAAGCACTTTGAAAATACATTTTCATAAAATTATTGGTGAGAATCAAATTATAGATAACGTTCCAATTGCCTTGCTAACTCCCGGGCCTCCTCCGATGTGACGATAATTGTTTCGCGATCAGTGGATATCTCGATCATATCCTCTTCGTATTCATAAACCATTACCATAACATAAGATAGGTTAAAACGTTATAAAACGTTTTTTATTTTAGTATTGAAGTGATCTGACGAGGCATAGAGATCAAATAATACAATGTACCCCATATAATTATTAAGACAATTATAAAAAATCGAGATATTTATATCTCATTTTCACCTTTGCATCACCGCCTGAAAAGGCACAGGTACAATAGGTGATATAATGAAAAACGCGAGAAGAATCTTTAATGATGAAAGAGCGATAGAGCTACCCATCAATATTGTAGTTATGCTTGTCGTCGGAATGGTCGCACTTGCAGCGCTGATAGCAATAAGCTAAACTTAAGAGGAGGAATAACACATTTTTACTATAATACAACATACATATCGATTAGGCATTATATGAAAATTGTGCTATCAAACAATAGTTTAAAAAAAATTCCATAGGATATTGTTTCCTATGGCATCCATCATTTCCCACGCGGGATCTGATTATTGCACACAGGTGCACAACCGAATTTATTCACAAAATCCAATATCATATTACTTTCCCACCTTTCAAGGTTTGAGCTTGGGTCCATAGGCTTAAAATAAACGTTGATATTGTGATAAGCCCTATACTGCGCGAAACCATGATTTTCCCCCCTAGTTTCATGCTCCCTAAGTCTGCTACCGATATCCTCCGACTGACCGATGTAAATGATATTACTCATTCCAAAAGGATAGGGAATCCCCCAGTTTCGTTCTCTTACAGTTACAATGTAAATTCCCGGCATTCCTGATATCTTATTATAAATCGCACTATTCCAATCGATTGGACCTTTGAGATATCCATACATTCTCTTTGGCATAATTTACCTTCTTGCTTCGTATTTTCAAGATGAATTTATAATATACATTTAATCTTAGTGTGTACATTTATAAGGAGTTTTGTGTAAAAAGTATATTTACTTTAATTTTGATAGGTAATACTTTTATTTTGAAAGAAAAAAAGATTCTATTTATAAAATATGGTATTGTCAAGCTTAAATAAAAAATTTAATATTCGAATACCAATACTATGAGAAACGTGACCCCATGCATGTCTGATTTTAACAGTTTTTCCCAATTGCAATCATTTGGGATATTGGTTACATCATTTCTTCTATAATGTATAGGCATCACCTTTATAGAACCAGATTATTGCTTATAGACTAAACTATACGTTAAGATTATGTTTTCACCTATTTTCGATTTTTCTACAGTAAAAATATCTCCTTCTTTTATATTTGCATCTTCTACAATTTTAACAGGAATTGTTAAATCTAATGATTTTGTCCCCTGTCTTGATCTTGCTTTCACAGTTATTTTCTTCATCTGGTCGTAATTTAAGTCATATACATTTAATACTTAATGTACATTATGTACACAAAAAAACTTACATATTATATGAATTATATTGCACATGTCTACTAAAAGCAATGACAAATCTACAAAAATTGCAATTCCAAAATTACCTCAAATGATTAAAGGGAAAATTTATAAAACTGGGCAAACTAGAGGTGCAGATGATGACGTCATATATCAAAATCGTGTTTTGCGCAACAATACTGTTTTAATTCCATTTTCCATGTGGAAAAATGGTTTAACTTTCCCAAATAAAGGAGATTTTGAAAACGGTTTTATTGTCCTCATATCTCCTGAAGAATACTTTACCATCATAAAAATGGGAAATGAATTAAATGATTATGATTTGATAATTGGTGAAAATGCACTTGTTTTTTATGTAACCCGAGAACAATGGCAAAATTATAATCCAGACAAATTAGGTTGGATTCCTGCACAAAAACGCAATTCTCCATTGGAAGGACAATATGTTGCACGTGTCGCTGCAACAACTTCAATAAATAATGGGGAAAAGATTAATAGGGGATTTAATGGGACTTCTTCAAAAGGAGCAGGAATACGAGTTTATGAGTATGCGAGCAAAGAAACAATTAATCTGTGTTCTCTACAACTCGAAGCTCTATTCTGGCATTGTTCTGATTCTTTTGAAATTACAATAAAGTATGGCATGACTGAAGAAGACGCTTTAAAACGTAGAAAATTTATAATCGATTCTGCTGAAGAAGCAGGATTATTGGACTATGAACTTCTTTTTAATTCGCGAATGATTGATAAAGACCAGGATACGATCTGCCCTTTGTGTTTAGAAAAATTGAGTTCTGAAGGATTTTTTACTAGAATGAAACAAGCTGAAGGCCGTGAAGTTCATGATCTTACTGTAACAGAACTAAATTTATTCCATATCGATGAACTAAAAATAAATGAGTACAATCATCATCCCTACAATTTAGGATGGGGACACCATCATTGTAATGTTGTAGTAAAAGACATGGGAATAAGTGAAACAATAAATTGGATGAAGCGTATTATTGAAACTAATAAACAATGGGAATCATCATAAATGGTTTGTCAAATCTCCATACCTGCTTAATTGAAGTCTTCAATGTTTTTTGTTGAAGATCTCAATGTTTTTTTGTGATATGCCTACCCATTTTGGATCAATTTCAATTGCAACTGCTAATCTATTATGGTTTAAAGATGCAATGGCAGCATTACCGGAACCAGAAAAACAATCTAAGACGATATCACCTTCATATGTTGTTGTTTTTATTGCATATTCTAGTAGCTCTATTGGTTTCTCAGCTGGATGTTTGTTTTTATAGGGGCGTACTGATGGAAAATCCCACACATCTGTAAATTGGCAAGACCCGTTGGTCTTAAATGGACGGATTAAATCTTCGTAATAAGGCACATTATTTATATTTTCACTTGTAAGAAGGGCATTACTGATTTTTTCATATTGTTCACTAGATGGTGTATTTCTTCCAGCTTCCCAATTAGATGCCGCACCACCATGATTTACACGTCCATAGGTTCCTGTTTTTTCACACAACAGTTTCATTGTGAAACCTGCTTTTTTCCTCAAATCGCGCAATACATTCCCAAAATACGATCGAAAAAGATTGCCTTCATATGCAGGTTCTGCAAAAATAACACGTTCACTATGTGGATACCATTGGCGTAATGCCTCTTTTTTCATTTTTTGTTTCCAGCCATCAAACCCAGGGTCATTTGGTTTTGACCACACTATCTGATTCAGTATGTTAAATTTTTTAGACAACTCTACTTCTAATCTAGCGGCAAGCTTTGATGAACAAAAACAGAATAAAGATCCATTTGGCTTTAAAATTCTGTGCCATTCTTTTGAATATTTTGATAACCATTCTATATATTCAGAATCGTTTTTGAACGCTTTGTCCCCATGTATATTATCCTTCTTTGTAGAATGGTACGGTGGATCAGTTAATATCAATGAAACACTATGATCTGGTAACGATTGTAATAATTCTAATGAATCTCCTTCTGCCAAAAGGACGTCTTGGGTTGATACTTTCAGATGACCAGAAAGATTATCTCTGATGCTTTCAAAGTCCTTTTGTCGAGATAATATCACTTCTTTATTAATTGATTCATCACTTGTTTCTAGTAAGATGTTATTTGTTATACCAGCATTTTTTTGATTGTTTTTCATACTCATTCCGCCAATAAATTCTACCATCCCCTATATATCATATTCTCATGGACTTTGTTAAATTATGGGGTCTGTTTGAAACCTAGTTTATTATAAAAGGTTAAAAACATCATATCATGATAGTTTGTTTTTACCAAGAGTAGATGAAGCATTAGGTACTTCCACTATGTGAGAAATGATGATACATTGATTTGTTAACAAAATAAATCATTCTACCTTTATCCACCAATAAATTGCATTTCCTTTTTTGCTGTCTGCTATGATAGTTCTGAACGTTTTGCAATCGTTTTTAAAATTAGAATCAACAGTATCCTCCCTAATTTATCACTCCGATGCTCTATTAACTTTCTCTATCCGGTCTTGTTCTTCCCAGACATCCCTGTACTTGTACAATGTACTGGCCGGAACATTCATCACCCTTGAGATCTCGGACCATGTCAGACCCTTATCCCTGTACTTCATGACCTCTTTTTTGTTCGGCTCTTTGGTGGGTCTTCCCCATGTTTTCTTCTCCTTCCTGTGCCGTTCTATGCCCACCTTTATCCGTTCCCTCATTATCCTCTTCTCATTCTCTGCAACCCATCCAAAGATCGAAATCAAAAGCTTCCTGTAATGAGGATCACCTGCTGTGGACCAGGCCTCGCTGGGGCTCAAGGAGACCACTCTGACGCCTTTATCTTCGAATTCCATAATCAGGTTAAGGGTATCAATAAAAGTCCTCCCAAGCCTCGAGATTTCGAATAGATAGATCGTGTCCACATCATGAGACTCGATATACTTCAAGAGCTTCTTGAATCCAGGTCTCTCGGGAGCCGGGACGCTCCCACTGATACCCCCGTCAAAGAATATTTGCTCCGCAGGGATGCCTTTGTTTTTGAGTTGGACAATCTGGGTGTCGATGTTCTGATCCTTCGTACTTGTCCTTGCATATCCAACTGAATTTTCTGAAGATTCCATCAAACATATTTTGTGTAACACATCTTTTATAAACTCATTCTCATTGTTTTATGAAACCAAATAGACATGTATTGTGGAATATGAAAATAGATAAAAATGAGCCATCTGAATTTGAGCTGAAAAAATTAACCCCTTGGTATGAACATCAAGGGGAATTTTTATAAAATGTCTGTTTTTGAAATCAATCTTCATAGCTAGCAGAACGGAAATGGATTGAATGCATATTTATATACTCTTCAGCATTACCATTTTGATCATAAGCTATAATTTTCCAGTTTTCATCGTCAATAATACCATTTACGTAAGTGTTGACTATTTCTCCTTCAATTAAAGGATTTATCGTTGTTATTTTCACTCTTTTCATATATTTCACCTCCTATTAATTTCCTTATTCATTAAGGACTTACGATATATATTTTAGCATCATATAATCATTATCAAAAGTCATTACAACAAACATTCCTATGGAGGTCATATGACCAAAGACTTACGAGAATCGCCTTGATTAAGCTTTTTTTGGTGGAGGTATGTCACAATTGCATTGATTGTCGTGCCTGTGAGGAGATGAGACACCGGCGGGGATTTAGGAGAGAAAATAGATTGTTGTGAGGGGGGAGCATGTGCTATTTTGCAGTAATCTAAGATAACTTTATAATGTTATGGATATATCATGATGATTGTTCTCGACTTATTATTGGAGGGTGTATCATGGTACTGGAATTGTTAAATGAATATAATTCAGCTTTAACGTTATTCTTTTCGTTTGTCGTTGCAGCTTCTACTGTTGTCTATGCTATTCTAACATGGAGATTGGTTTCTGAAACTAGAAAAACAAGAGAAGCGCAGATAAAGCCACACGTTTCTGTTTCTTTTGAACAATCCAATGCATCGGGATCACCCGGCCTTCTTGATATGGTTATGGAAAATCTCGGAGAAGGGCCTGCATATGACTTGCAATTTGAAGTAACCCCTGACTTTGAGATGGATACAGTAAAATTATCGGAAGTTGGGTTTATTAAAAACGGATTACGTTACTTAGGTCCATCCCAAAAAATCAGGTTTTTTTTAACAAGTTTGTATGAAAACTATGAACAAAAAAAGGATAATCCTTTTGAAATAATCGTTACTTACAAAGACGGACTAGAAAAAAAACATTCGGAATTATACGTGATTGATTTTTCACAGTTTTCGGGAATTGGTATACTTGGAACACCTCCATTAATCAGAATAGCCGACTCTCTTGAGATAATAGTGAAAGATCTTAGTAAATTATCATCAAAATCCCAAAAGTTCAATGTCATTACACAACCGATAGAGGATTTTCGGGAAGAGGAACACGAGCGTCGTGAGCGTCAAAAAGCAATGCTTGCCGAGTGTAAGAAAAAAAAATAACAGGGAATGTAGTCTGCTCTCCTTATTCACCCCATCATTTTTATTGCAAGCAAATAACCAAAAAGTGTGTTAACATTATAAACTCCCCGCAATGCAATTAACAATCTTATTCTAAAAAACGCTATAATGCAATCTAAAATATCATCACCAATATATAATCCATTAATGGATTTTGTCTCCAAGTACATGATGAAATTGAACAAATAGAGGAATCAAAACTCAAGACTCCTCATAATATTCCTCATCTCTTAGTTTTGGGAGTTTATTACCCTCTATAAGCTCAATTTCATTTCCCAATGATTGTAGTAATCCTTCCTCTGTCCACAAGGATGCACCATAATATCCTTTTTCAGTTCCAATCTTTTTTGCATTAGAAACTACTTTTGTAATCGGAATCAACAAACCCATTTTCTCTGCATTTTCGTGCATAAGAGAGCCAGCAATTAATTTTCTTCCAGTTTTCTCTTCTATTTTTCTCCCCAAATCTCGTAGCATCCCGTTATAAGACCAATTATTTGGCCCATGTGCCCTTTTTTTTAAACCTTCTTCCCATGTAATATCACAAAGTTTCGTAATTTTCTTTAACATTTTGTTATTCTTAATGATCTCAAGCATCACTTCTCCAGATTTTTGATTATCGCCGTACATAATACCTCAACCACATTTCCGATTTTATTGACCTATACTTGTTATTAATATATGAAACATGAATTTATTTGAATCAGTTCCTTATTATCTTTAAGGATTTTAACTCAATTAATCCAATTAACTTCATTACCTTTTTCAAAAAACACTTGAAACGAGGAATAATCCTCACCTCTTTTTCTGTCTCCTTAAGGATTACTTTGAGTCCAAGATCTTCATCTATGACAAACATATGCTCTGAGACCAACGAGAATCGTTTAGATAACGATTTTTTGATGGAGTTATGTCCTTGCATGGAATGAGTCAAAAATCGCATAAATTGGCTTATTTACAATGAAAAAGAAGATAGTATCACAAAATCATTTGTAATACCCGAATAAATCTTCCAAAGAAATTTCTATCCCATAATCTTTGAGATCATCTTTCCTTTCAACATATAATGCCTTTATACTATCTTCTTTTTCAGCTACTGATGCATGATGTAATCGCCTATGACAGTTCGGACAGAGAGAAACAATATTGCCGGGGACATCTAAACTATTTTTGAATTCATCTTGATTCCCCATAGGAATTAAGTGATGAGCTTCAACAAAATTATCATCAGTTATGGAGGAAGTAAATGTTTTATGTTCACTATCGATCTCACAAAGATAGTTTGACTTTTCCAAGCTTTCTTTTGCAATTTTTGGGTTTCTAATCCACACTTCCTTTCCATGCTTTATTGTTGATTTAGACCTTTTTTGAGGCTCTTTGGGAGTAATTGAAGGAGTTGCCTCAATAACTTCGCTCTGGTACTCTTCATCTTCAATATCGTCGACATCATCACCTTTCAATAAGCGGTCAACGATGTCTTCAAAGCTCCTACTTCCAACTATTCCCGTTAATTCCCTATACACACCAATTAAATTTCGGAGATCGTTGGCTAATTGAAGATCGTCCGGTACATATTCTTTTGAATAAAATTTGCCACAAATGTGTCCTAATTGATAGCCAACTGCAAACTTTTTGTCACTCTTTAAATCGATTTCATCAAATGAAAAATCAGCTAATGATGATTTTAATGAATCTTTAAACCCAGCTGCAACTGTTCTAATATGTTCCCTTGCTTCTTTATCACCATATGTTCTTGCATAATAAGTCCATCCTTGGTTAAGTGATAGATAAAAACCTGACATGTCAGCTCTAAAGAGATATACTATGTAGTACCCTTTTTCTGCACTTGTGGTTATGTTTTTATCAAACACTCCAATCCAAGGTATTTCAGCCCAATTACCCTTTCCAGGAGAACCATCTACTTTGTATTTCGAGACATCGATAAGTGCTTTTTTTTCGACAGACTCTTTTGCATTGTTCCTTATGTGTTTCGCGAGATAATTATCTTTGAAAGGCATCTCTTTCTCGATTAAGTAATTGCCCATTATATTTCGAAAAGACTCTTGCATAAATTTCACCTGGTTAGCCAATATGGCAAAATATATTAAAAAGCCATCGATAATTTTGAAACAGTATGTTACATACAAATAGGTTGCTACAATAACTCACCATTTTTAGAAAAATCACTTGGAGGGAGGGACGATCCTCACCTCTTTTTCTGGCTCCTCAGGTATGCACTTCGCATCCAATATCTTCGTTGCAGGGACCTCTTTGGAGACCACATATAATCCGTCTGGACGCCTCTGGAGGAAGAAAACACACTCTTCTATCTCATTGGCTTTCAACTTTCTTATGAGCCTTTTCTGGACCATTTTGGAGGCTGTCCTTTTGTCATATATGACAATCTCTCCACCTTTGAGTTTGTTCTTCGCAAGTTCAGACATGCTACTAGAGCCGATGAATCTGTAAGGATAATGCCAAACCTCGGGAAAATCGAAGAACTTTTTTCGGAGCTGTTTTTCCAAATATCTCTCCATTACATGATACCGATCCTCATTTGTTTGGAGTTTTTTGTGGGGTTTTGGAAATTTTTCCTCCACAAATGTTCCTCTCCGTGAAGCAAGTATTCTCCGAAGCTTTTGATTTTCCTCCATTACTTTCCGTTCCCTACTCGAAATTCCTCCGTTAACAACATTTTTCCCCACATCGACCCCTTCGTCCTCCAAGATCTGATCTCTCACAGTAACAGGAATTCGCTTTGTGAGGGTCTTATAAATGGTCTCTGCATGGTCTGGATGCTCCGAAGCTATCCTCGCGATAAAACTCGGGTCCTGAAGGAGAACTCCAATTTCTTCCTCGACCTTCCTGTCGATAAATCCCCCCAATTTTTTGTAGAAATTCTCTCTGTAGATGAATGGATTTGCAGCGTGTTCCCTTCCTTTAGTGGTAAGTTCATATCTATACGGCTTCCCACCTACTTTCATTAGGTATCCGTATTTACAATAACGATGAAGACTTGTACGCAAGGACCCGTAGTCTACCTGTGGTAACACTTTCCTAAGGTCTCCACACGTATGGGCTCCAGCTAGCACAGCATTCAAAATCGCTCCCTTAACCAAACAGTCGGAAGTTGGGGAAGAGATATTTGTATTGTGACCAGTACGAGTGGGTCTATTGATGTTGTTTTTGTCGATTCCTTGTTCCCAACCTTTGCCAGGAACTCCATTGATATTGGATGGGGATATTTTGTCCATTTGCTTCACCAATACTTAGAGGTCGCTTGATGCTGATTTTTTGGTGGGAGAGTTGTTAACATATATGGAGTGACGGAGTTTTGTTGGAGCTGTTAATATTATACTGTTAACATTATAGGGGAAGGTGGTAAAATGCTTTAAAGTTTATCCTAAAAGGTGCAAAGCAGCATCAATAGACACTATACCCTTCGGCAATATCGATGGTTTGGAGGTGATTTTGGAGATTTTAGTGGAAAATTGAGATTATATTTTCCGGGATTACCGATAATTGTTCAAGACATAATCAAAAAAACTGAAAAATCCCCAAGTTCCCCAAGTTCACCGAGTTCCCTAATTCACTCAGAAAATAAAAAGTAAGATAATTTGGTGAATTTACTTCATAGTTACATAGACGCGTGCTTGCAAGATTGATTTTGTAAGATAATATGGGAATTTGGAGAACTTGGGGAACTCGGTGAACTGGGTGAATTTACAAAAAAAAGAATCATAAATCAGCTTATCATAAAAACTGCTGATTCATGACATGATTTGTTCAATCGATTGGAAAGTTCCTCATTAGTCCATCAGTGCAAGAATCTTGTCAAAGCCTTTCAGTTGGGGTTCAGTCAATGCACCTTTCGGAATATATCGTATGGATTCAGTAGAATCTTGATCTGCACGAAGCTTTGACAGAACGCTATCATCATCATTGATTAGAAGATAGCTTTGAGCACCTGTTTCTTCAGAGACATACTTTTTGATAGTCTCTGATTCAATTAATGTTTCGATGACTTCTGAAAAATCATTGCTTTTGATTTTCACAGCTCTCAAAAGGTAAGAATGGCCACAAGAACCACCCTTATCCCTTAATTTTTTTAGAACCTTCTCGATTTGATTGAATTTTTCATCTTCTTCGAGCCTTTCGATTACGTAGATACAGGAAGGTAAAAAGTAAGTACCAACCAAATTGATTGCGACTTCAATTGATTTTTTTGTTATGGTATCAGAAATTGGCGTTTTCCCTATTTCGATAAGCATTGCAATCTTAAGGACATAATCACTTGCCCTTCCCAATGCTGAACTGTAAATATCGTTCTCAAATTTATCGGCTTCCGTCTCCCATTTTCGTGTTGTGGATTGATAAAGTGCCAGTGCATCATCATTAAATGCCATTTCAGTAGTTCCTAAATTATTTAAGATTTGATAAATGGCATTTCCATGCTTAATTACAACTGCTTGATTATTAACATCTTCATCAGTCTCCATGTCAATATCCATATATGGCTTTTGATAAGTAGGTACAGCATATAGAGTTCTGTAGCCATACCCACATTCAAAATCCATGATATTCATGACATTACAATATCTTCTCGTTGTTGTCGCATAATACGAGTTAATGTAGGGGTCAGTAACAGTAAATTCGGTCGGACCACCTGTTTTGCTACCGGATAATATTTTCTTAGTACCTACCCCATCATAATATTTGCACAATTCGTCAAATATACCTTCATTGTACTTTTTATGATATTTAGCCATCAAACCAGATGATTCATCGGAAATCAAATTTTGGTGTGAATTTAATGCTAATGATTCTATTAATCCCTCAACTGACTGTGCATCATCAGTAAGCTTCGTGCCTGTGACTCTTTCGTATATCTCCCTGCATTTCTTAACAGCTGTACTTTTGCGGCTTGTTGTCGATTTTCCAAGAATTTGAACAAAAATATTGGCTTTGATTGTCCCTTGCTTCGTCTTAAGAACTATTTTTCCGTCGTACCAAGCCGCCAGAAGCCACAATGCACTGCACACATTATATTCGTAGTAGGCATCTGTCAAGCCCTTTACCCATCTGGTGTAGACATTTATGAAATGGTCGGCAGGTAAGATTTTGGAAAGGTCAGGCATTCTTAGGTCAAGATCCTTCCATTTGTTCCGGGCCACTCCTTCTTTGCTAAGTATGAGGGCTCCTAAATCTTTAGGGTCAATAAAAATATTGAACATGCAATAGAGGCAGGAAAACAAAAAAGTGGTTTCATCATCGGAAGCCACTTTATTGTGATCTGTATATTTCCTTTCAAGTTCAGATTGATTAAATTTAGTCATAGAATAACCTCATGACTGACCCGTACCTTCAAATAAACAAAATTTCGAAATTGACTGGATATCAGTGTATGGAATGATATCGTCAGTTTCATCTGTGGAATTTTCAGCGTTCTTGATGGACGATTCCAAGGCTTCGAGATTCTGATGGTCTATACCAAATTGTTCGTTCTTTGTTTGTTCAAATGAAGACAAAGTAGTCTGGATACTCGTAGTCATTCGATTTCTACTGTAACAGCCACATGTGGCATTCTGTAATTTAAGATAGGTCATATTATAACCTCATTAATATAAATTTTCAATTAATTGTAATTGCTTTAATTTTGTAGTTCGGCGTCTGGTTATGCTTCTACTGATTGAGCTATCTCACGAACTAATTTAGCAAGCCCACAACGCAAGGTATCTCCGCGAGATTCCCATATATCTAGCAGTTCGGATTGTGTTTTCACGAGGAAAACTGAATAGGACTTTAGGTCCATTCCATCAACATTGCCCATTCCAAACCACCTCTTCGAAGTTAAGGGGGAAACTCTTTAAATATGAGAAAATTAGTTTTCTTTTTGTTGAAAACATGTTTATTTACTCCTTGGGGGATTAAATGAATTTGTTCTCATATGTTTCTCAGTCCCCTGCTCGTCCAAAAGTCCGGGGATTGGAGAAACAACGAGTTTCCCTTTTTCAATCGTAATCGCTACTTTTCCACCCGGGTTAATCCCAGCATTTGCTGCTAGGGCAGGTGGAAGGCAGATTCTTAAAACGCCCATTTGAGCGCCACTTACAGTTCTTATATTTTTCAACATAGTTTCTCCGGTTGTATTTTTCTTGTCAACTGAGTTGACATTTTTCTGTTCTCACAAAGCTTCTCATAGACCTTTTTAATGATTTCGATGAGATCTGTAAAAAGTATCCAGAAAAGAACTCAGAAGGCATCATTAATAAAATATTTTACAGCGATGGAAATGATTGTGGAAAAATGTGGGGATGCCTATCTATTTTAAGGAACAAAGGAATTTGAAAGTTCAAAAAAGTAGAAATTAATTCTCTTCCTATCATAAGGAATGATGTACGACAGTGCCTATTGACTGTGTTTTCTATTTTTGTAACAATTTTGCAAAATAAGAATTTATAGTATTCTTTTTCATCATTATGCGGCATGTTTTTCAACATAAACTATTAGGTACACGGTAAGAAGTGATTAAATGTTAGACTTATGTGAGTCTATGGTAAGTAGTTGATTTACCATTGAATGTCATTAGGCTAATGGTGAGTAGGTGGCTCAACCTCTATGAGATGAGTTCAGGAAAGCCAAATTGTAAGAATGTCATTAGTTTTTTCAGAGTTTCAATATCGATATCCATAGTCGGAGTATTCGTTCATTTTTCTTACTTTGTAGACTCCATATGCTACCAACAAAGAGAATGATGATATAAATACTGTGATCCAATCCCATGTGATTCCTGGGGGTATAACATTTATTGATATGAATGGAACTGGATTCGCAGCATTTATTGCAATTTCTATTCCTTCTGTAATTCCAGATTGTAGCACTTTAACGTTGTGTGAGATATCGTTAGTATAAACGCTGGGTAAAAGATACTTGCTCTTGTATGCTAAAAGAATTAAAAATGCTTTCAAACTCATGAATATTGCAAATGCGAATGTTGCATCTGAGTAAAACACCTTCAATACTTTGAACATAAATGGTGAATGAAACTCAATGCATATATCTTTTCACTGTTTTGCTCATGGAGCGTTTATGCACTTATTTATAATGTACGTAGATGTTCGGATGGAATATAATCTATATTTATAATCATTTTTAAAGATAAAATTAATCCGGATCGATGTAAAGCATCATCTTTTTGTGAAAAACCAAAACCTTGATATTAATTGCACTTCTTTTGATTGCTGGGTGCTGCATTTCACACTCAGTACTACATTTCAGGTATTGGACAAGGCACACTACGCTCTTAGTATTTGTCAGGTAACCTAGACACTCTTACTTCCTAAAGTATACGTAAAAATAAGTTTATATTGTATTTATTCATTTAGAAGCGTGATTGGAATGGTTAGCTACATGTTTATTGATGAAAGCGGAGATCTTGGATCGAAATCTAAATATCTAATTTTATCAGCTCTTGTAGTTAAATCTCCAGACAAGCTTGATCGAATAATTAAGAATATGCGAAGGAACAAATTCAAAAAACAGTTGAAGAATGCCAATGAAATTAAGGCTAATAGTTCCAGTCCAGAACTTGTTAAACATATGTTAAGTAAGCTCAATGGAGTTGATGATGCACAAGCATTTTTTGTAAATCTCAACAAAGAAAAATGCTACAGCTCATTTCTGAAAGGAAATAAACACAAAATGTATAATTTTGCTGCTGGAAAATTAGCAACTAATATAAATTTAGATGAGGGCAAAGTCATTGTTAGGATTGATAAGTCAAAAGGGAAACAAGTTCTAAGGGATGACTTCAATCACTATTTCGAAGAGCGCTTAATGGAGAATTCATCATTAGAAACTGTTGAAATTCATCATAGCAACTCACATTCATGGGGTGGATTACAGTTTGCTGATGTGTTGGCATGGTCAGCATTCCAAAAAATAGAGCGTTGTAATGGTGAGTATATTGATGTGTTAAAAATAGGATCAGAAGCCTACGAGGTGTGGTCCTGATGGTTTACAGTACCAGTAAGGACTCTTTATCGTGCATCTCAAGTTACACTGCCTTACTGGTTTTACCCGTGTAATTCTTGCTATGTTTTTTAAGAATATAAATTATGCGGTATAATACAACACAATACAACATGATACAACATAATGTTGTAGATGTTTCTTAATTTTATGGGGTATTACTTGCAATACTAATAGTTTTAACTCTTACATTACCACGATGGGAGTAAGAGTTCTAAAGCCTCTCTAATTTTATAACCCATCTGCCATAAGTGTCTGATATTCGTTAAAGAATAAGATTTTAATTAGGTCTGCATTATTTTATTTAGGAATTCGGGGTTTTCTCTTAATTTGTTCAGAAGAGTGGTGAAAATCTCATTATCCTTCGCTTGTTCTTCAATTTTCGTATCCTGTTCTGCAAGTCTTGCTTTCATATTTTCCATTTCAGAACGTTCGAGGACTGCTTTGGCAACTTCGCCACTTAATTTTTCATTTTCTTCTACTATCTTTTGAAATTCAGGTGATTCAGCAATAACATTTTCCTTCTGAACAAGCAGGTGTGGCATATATTTGCGGTATGTACCTTTCATTTTATCAATATCATTCGGCTTAAAATAAGCATCATCAACTCTACTTAATGAGTGCCCCATCCAATATTCTACCATCGTATTGTTGCATCCAATACTTTTTAAGGTGGTACTGAACAGTTTTCTCATGTTATGAGAACGAATAAGATGACGATTTCTGTTAGTAGATCCCTTTCCAAGCCTGATGTTGATGGAACTGTACATTTTGCCCAGACCTTTTTCTGCATCAAAACGACGTAATTCTTCATCGCCAGTTTCAAGAAACTTACCACTAATGACCTTGCATATGAAAAGATAACCATTGTCATCATTAATACGCTGTTTCAAAGCAGCATTTTTCCTTGAAGCATCATGAAATTTAATTTCACGATTGCGCCATTCCAGATAATCCCCTACCGCTTCACTTGCTTCAGGCGTTAAAAAAGTAACGAAATCAACACCTGTTTTCCCTCTTCGGAGCTTCAGTGTTGTTATTTTGGTATCCTCATCGTAACCATCTTTGAAATCACAAATTTTCAGATTTGTAATTTCGTTAGCTGAAAGTCCAGAAGACAATCCGACAAGAATAATGGCCTTTTCCCTGATGTCACAATGCTTTAAAGCTTCACGGACATCATCTATTGTTGGTATTTTAAGATTTTCGGGTGACGGTTTAGCTCGTTTACTATTACGAACAATATCAGGAATAGGAATATCAAAAAATGTGTAAAAACTCTTAACAGCCGCAACATATGCGCGCACACTGTTATCGACAACATTCCCCTTTAAATGTTCTTTGAAACCAATTAAGTAGCCTTTTATAGAACGCTTTCTTGGTAGAACACCATTTTGGATATCTGATTCAGCTTCGTCGATTAATTGAATGGGGGTTTTGCCTGTATATTCAGTGTAATGTTGCATACCCAAAATATAATTTATTCGAGTACGTGGTGCTAAATTTCTTCCCATAAACCATTCATTTATGTATTCATCTTTTTCTAATTCTGATTTTTTCATTTTTTACCGCCATTTATGTATTATTCCTCCTCTTAATATATACTTATAGCAATTATCCCGCCACCCACAAAGAACATGGCCGTGAACATCGATGAAGCAGGCCTTCAGGGAACTGTCCCGAGTGCAGGAAACACAATTGTGGTGGATGCAGTAACCGCACAGAACCCATTGACAATCGTAGTCAAGATCACGGCTACAGACCCTGACGGAAATCCGGTCCGTAACGCGAACGCGGTCTTGCGAGGTCTTGGTGGCGTGGCAAGCAATACCACTGACATCAACGGTGAGACCACACTAATTACAACCGCTGCACAGGTAGAAATGGGTGCTAACCAGAACGAAGGTACAATGGACCTTACCATTGCAGCCGATGGTTTCTACGATTACGAGAAGAAAGATGCAGTGATGGTCATCAAGACAAAATGACCTCACATTCTTTTTTAAAAAAATATGCCAGATAAGAACATCATTCAGGATGAAAGAGCAGCCATAGGACTGCCAATACGCATGGTGGTCCTGACGATAATCGGGATGATCGGCTTTGCAGTGATCGTATCAGCCATAGTCAACGCACCCACTGCACCCAGGCCCATGTATGCAACTTCTAATGTAACGAGCATAACGCTGCCAGAAGAGAGCGGCAATACAGGTCTTCTTGAGATCACCGTTTCCAATTTTGACGGAGAGCCCATTAGCAGATGTAATGTTGTACTGAGAGACCCTTCCGGAACCGTTGCTGCCGGTGGTCTGACCGATAGCTCAGGCCAGGTACAGATGCAACTTATGAACATCTCGCTTCCGATCGGGAAACGCGAGGGTTACATAACCATCAAGACAATGGCTGATGGCTATCTTGAAAATAATGACGAGCACTTTGTGAAAGTTATCCGTGGATGAACAGTGCTCGATCAATTCGTTAGTTGTTAGCTAACTATTCAACAATCAATCAGTTTTCCTGTTGACCACATAGAACTTGATGAGAACAGCAATAGCAAGAACTAATCCTAACCCCAGTGAAAAGTAAGGGGAGCGGAGAATATCCCACCTGCCTACAAAGATCAGACCGCCTGTAAGAAGCAGGAGTGCCGCCCCCATGATACCTGAAAGCTCCACAGGCATCCTGATAGAGCCGATGCTTATCCTGTTGCGATCCTCTATGCGCATGAGTTTCTCATCCTGCGATGCAAGTGATGCTTCAAGCTTGTCGGACAGCTTATCAATATCCACTCGAAGTGAACCTTCCACCAGTGACCGTAGCTCTTCAACTTCCACTTTTAACTTGTCAATGCTCTCAATTGCAGATCGGACATCGCCGGAAACCGGCGGTTGCTGTGTCTCAAATACAGTACCTGCAACATCCTCAGCAGGAACTTCGACAGACAGACGTCTTTCAACCGCACGAAGCCGCTTCTCAAGGCTCCTGACACTCTGGTCAAAGGACTCGATCCTCCCACGGACGTCCTCTTTTGTAGTACCCCCACTCATAGAACTCACCAGCAGAGACCTTCGTAAACAATATCCTCTTCAAGCTTTTCCGGGTCGATCATCTTCCTGCCATCGATCACTAACTTGTTCTTCATGCCGGCAAATTCGGAATCGAGTTCCCTGAACTGATCCCATTCGGTCATGATCAGGCATGCAATTGCGCCTTTTAGTGCCTCTGCAGGACTATCACAGTACCTTATATTTTCGATCAATACCTTCATGTTGTCCGTTGCCATCGGGTCATATGCAGTCACATCGGCTCCAAGCTCCAGAAGTTTTCTTATAACAGGTATGGAACGTGATTCACGTATGTCATCCGTTTCGTTCTTGAAGGCCAGGCCCAGAACAGCCACTTTTTTACCTTTTACATCGCCTGCATGCTTTTCAAGAAGCTCCAACATCTGCAACGGCTGTAGCTCGTTCACTTCGATAACGGATTCAAGAAGAGATGGATAATAATCGATTTCCTTTGCTTTACCAATGAGTGCACGCACATCCTTTGGGAAGCAGGAACCACCAAAGCCGGCACCTGAGTTCAGGAAATACTCGGAGATACGGAAATCCGCACCTACAGCATTCATTACCTCATACGTATCTATCCCCAGACGCTTGCAGATATTGCCGACCTCATTGGAGAACGAGATCTTTGTGGCAAGGAAGGAATTGTTCACATACTTGATCATCTCAGCAGTACTTGGAGTGGTTTTTGTGACCTCGCAATCCAGATCGCGATATAGCTCCGCAACAAGAGCTCCGGTTCTTTCATCAATACTACCAACAACGATCTTATCGGGATGCATGAAATCATAAACAGCCTTGCCTTCCCTCAGGAACTCAGGATTCATGGCAACACCGAAGTCCTTGCCTGCTACCTTACCTGAATGTTCCTCAAGTAAACGAAGGACTATCTCCTCGGTAGTTTGTGGAACTACTGTGCTTTTTACGACCACGATGTGGAAACCATTCTTTTTCGCCATTGCCATTCCAAGGCTCTTGCAGGCAGCACCTACAATGGACAGGTCGATATTGCCATGCTCGTTGGAGGGAGTACCCACACAGATAAATGAGACATCCGTATTCTGTATAGCATAATCATAATCAGATGTTGCTATGAGGTTCTTCTCCGCATGTTTTTTCATCAACTCCCCAAGGCCTTCCTCCCAGATCGGAGGAAATCCGTCATTGATCATTTGAACCTTCTTTTCGTCAATATCGATGCAGATGACCTCGTGTCCAAGTTCTGCAAAACACGCAGCTGTAACTGAACCAACATAACCGGATCCAACAATAGATACCTTCATAAAAATCACTCCTGTTTAATAAAGTTGTAAAGGATGTATATTATAATAATGGTTTTGCACCATACAGGGCCCTTCCCATGGCCCTTCATTCATAGAAAAGCATGAACTGCTAAAATCAATCCAACGGTAAAAAGACCGAAAATTGCATCCTTTACCTGAAGTTTTGATTTGTGGAAATAAAGATTATTGTGATCGTTCCCATATCCCCTGCAGAGCATTCCCACATATGTTCTTTCACCCTGTTCATAGGACTGCACGAAAAGCGAACTTATAGTGTTCCCTATCTGCTCCAGGATCCACTTTCTGGGGACATCCTTGTTCCATACATCGAACAGGCGGGATTTTTGTGCTACACGTATCCTTTTGAGAACACTCCAGAACACGAAGAGATACCTTACCATCATTGTAAGAAGAAGAGTGAACTCCCTGGGGACACCCAGCCTTCTTGCAGAAACTACGAGATCGTTCATTTTCATTGTAGATGATAATACAATAACAGAGGTCACACATACAATGAACCTTGCCATCAGGGTCAGGCCAAAATCCAGACCTTCGTAGGTCATGGTAAGACCAAAGGGAAATGACATAGGGTAAACTGTGAACGTTTCGATGAAAGGCTGCCTGATAAAAGGCTGGAAAATAGCAAGTCCTAAACCAAATGGAATCACTGCGAGGATCCTTGCCATTACGTAAAAGAGGTTCAAGTTCCCGATGATCATCAATAGGACCAGATAGCTCTCAAGAAAAAGCAACTTGATGAAGTTCGAATCATCCAGCCTTGGAAGAGCTGCTACATAAAAGACGATGCTGATCAAGGCTATTATCTTGATGCGGCCATCCAGCCTGTGAACAGGGCTGTCCTTATAGGATTCCCTTTCGATCTCAGTCAATCCTATACCCATGAGGCTTACTCCGCTGAGTCCTGCATTTTGTTCTGTATTCTGCCCTGATCAAGTACACGGATGATCTCATCCCTTGCATCTGTCGGAGCGATCTGGATCTGGGCATCAATGCCCTCTTTCTGCAAAAGCTCAAATACCTCTGCTATCCTCGGCATACGCAGATGGGCTTTCTGTATCAGATTGTGATCCCTAAATATTTCCTTTGGAGTACCTGTTGCCAGTATCTTCCCATGGTCGAGGATACAGATCCTGTCAGCAAATGCCGGAATGATGTCAACATCATGTGTTGAAAGCACAACGGTCATATTGAGATCCCTGTTCATCCTGTCAATTATATCCATTACCTGAGCAGCGTTTATTGGATCAAGTCCTGCTGTAGGTTCATCGAGTACTACGACCTCAGGACGCATGGCAAGCACTCCTGCAATAGCGACAAGCTTTTTCTGGCCACCACTTAAATGATGAGGGGCACGTTTTTCAAATCCTTTCAGATTCACAAGTTCAAGTGAGGTCCTTATCCTCTCTTCAACCTCATCTTCCGGCAGTCCCATGTTCATCGGACCAAAGGCCACATCTTCCTCCACAGTAGGAGAGAATACCTGATCATCGGGATTCTGAAAGACGATACCGACCGTTTGACGTGCTTTACGGATGGTCTTCTTAGAGATCGTATCTCCCTTGATAGCAACCTCACCGGAAGAAGGTGACAGTATGCCATTAAGATGTTTGAAAAGTGTTGACTTGCCTGCACCATTCGCTCCAAGAATAGCTATCTTCTCACCTGCATTGATGGTCAGATCAATGTTCTCAAGTGCCTTTGAATCGCTACTGGAATATTTGTAAGAAAGGTTCTTCAATTCGATAATAGGGTTTTCACGAGCCATGTTGATCTCATCTGCTACTTATCATGCATTACCGGTGCTAAGTGACAGGAAGAAGATATATTATTATTAATAAATTATGCCACAATCTTCATACTCTGTTTATTGATCTCATTACGAAAAGATTCAAGCCTTTGAGGTCTGACACCTGATTTACAGGACCATCCACCTTTTGAATTCCGTTAAACTTATATATATTATTGCAGTTTTTTTGGTAATAAGAAATTATAATTACGTAATACTAAATAATACAAAATTATATATATTCATAAAAAGGAGGAAATATAATGCATATACCAGATTCGTTTATGCCGCTATCCCAGGCACTAATTTACTGGGCAATAGCCCTTCCGTTTATCTTTATGTCCTTCAGATGGGCACGAAAAGATATGGATGATATGAAGATACCAATACTTGCAGCATTATCTGCAGGAATATTTGCAATTCAGGCGCTCAACATACCCATTGGAATGGGTACCAGTGGCCATATGGTCGGAGCTGCACTTGTAGCAATAATCTTTGGAAGCCCTTTTGCCGGAGTGCTTGTACTGACGCTTGTACTTCTGGTTCAGGGGATCGTGTTCGCTGACGGTGGAATTACTGTAATGGGTGCCAACATTCTGAACATGGGAGTTATCTCAGGTTTTGTAGGTTACTACTCTTTCGTTGCACTGAGAAGCAAAAACATTGACATTAAGATATCAGCATTCTTCGGTGCATGGTTAGGGCTTTTCATATCCTCTATCGCAACAGCGATCGAGATGAGCATCGCAGGTACATTCCCACTCGTACCAGGGCTGGTGGCAATGGGAACATTCCACTTTGTAATAGGCATCATCGGAGAAGGACTGATCACTGCAATTGCGATAGCAGCGATCGCGAAAGCACGTCCTGATCTTGTGGACAGCAAGATCACAGAAGATTCAAAGGAGGCATTATTGTGACGAGCCAGAACATGAAATTATTGTACGCAGGACTGGCAATAGCACTCCTGATATCAGTACTTGCACCATACCTTGCATCTTCAGATCCTGATGGTCTGGAAAGTGCTGCAGAAAGTGTGATCGATGAAGAAAGATTTGCAGAACTTGAAGAAGCAGACCCTGCAATCGATTCCCCTATGCCGGACTATTCAATTGAAGGAAAGGGCAAACTCGGCGAGATCGTTGCTATTTCAGCAGGCACCATTGGGATCCTTGTCATAAGCTTTGGGCTTGCAAAGGTGCTGAAATCAAACAGATCTAACTAAAAATTAGAAAACAGATATTACTAAAGGAGGAAATATTTCCTCCTCTAACTTTTTTTACATCAAATGATCTTCACAAGGATCGGTTCACCATCATCCACAGCATCCATTATACTGTGAGCAATTGCAGAATTACTCCGGACCTTGACATCGCCATGGCGACCAACTGTTGCAGTGAAAAGGTAATTTTCACCTGCATAGATCTCGACATCCTGTGAAGCTATTTCAGGAACGTTCAGGATCACATGCTTCTTTGTGTGCTCGACAGTAGGACGATAGGAACTTCCGGAGAATCTGTTCTTATCAGCACCCTTGCCCTTGCGACCTTGCTCTTTAAGTTCACGCACATCAATGTGGACACCTACGATCCTCTCGATCTCATCTACCACTGCACCACTTTTACCGATCACCTTCGAGATCTCCTTCTCGAAAACCTTTACAACAGCATTTGTGTCGGAGGTCATCTCCACTTCAACAGGACCGCTGGTATAACGCTGGACAACGTCCTTGATCTCGCCTTCCGCAAGAGACCAGACAGGTTTCCTGCTTTCTGTTGAAGTTGATACTGGCATAACAACGATCTGCTCACCGAAGGTATATATCTCAAATTCAGGTTTTGATGTCTCAAAATCAGAAACAACAATTACCGGTCTTGCAAGATCAGCTTCCATCATTCCAGATGGCACCTTTACAGTGAACTCAAGGGTCTGGACCTGGGCTACCTCACCCTTGTCAATAAAGATGACAGTATCAACAACCTGTGGAATAACACCAAGCTCCACCCTACCGATGAGCCTCTGCACAGCATCGATGGCACGGTTGGCATGCACAACACCGATCATGCCGACACCCGCAAGTCTCATGTCCGCAAATATCTCGAAATCACGGGTCTTTCGCACTTCATCATAGATAGTGTAATCAGGCCTTACAAGCAACAGCACATCTGCGGTCTTTTCCATGCTTCCTTCAAGAGGAGCATATTGTGTGATCTCTCTGGGAACCTGCAGGTCCCTTGGAGATTCCATTGTCTTTACAACATAATTGTGTTCATGCAGAAAAGTGGCAACTCCTGCTCCGAATGTGGATTTACCCGCTCCCGGAGGACCTGATACCAGAATTCCACGCTGTCCAAGTATCCTCTCCTTGAGCTTGTCACCCAGACGGTACTCATCCAGCTTTACCGATGCCACAGGACGTACTGCTGTGATCTCCACATCATCCGAAAATGGAGGATTCGAGATAGCTATTCGCATATCGCGTATCTGCAGTACGGTAGCACCGTTTAAAGACATCTCAATGAAGGACTCCGGATCAGCCCTTGCTCTTTCAAGAAGCTCGCGGGTGATCTCTTTCAACTCACCTGAAGTGGATGGAGTATCCCTTATTTCTACAAATTCCACATTCCTGATGGAACCACGTTTGCCCATTGGAATGACCTTGTTCTTCAGATGCACGGACATTGTATCATCAGTGAAGAAATCCTCAATATGCAAAGTAATGAACTCAGCTTTTTTCGGAGGAAGGTATTCCACGTCCATCCCCTTTGCCACTGCAACGTCATACTGAACCCTGTCCCCTGTCACAAAAGTAGCGTCCAGCTCTTCAGCAGATGAACGGATTATAGCATCCACTGCACCCTCTTTAGCATACTTTCTCTCTTCTATGGTCGGCCGTTCACCTGTAAAAGATATATCGATAAGACCCTCTGTTGCCAATTCTTGCAGTTTTTTCAGCTCATCCAGACCTTTATTACCGATCTCAAGACCACGATTTGCCTGGGATTCCAGTTCTGCCACCATGGCCTCGGGAATGAATATTTCAGCCCCCTCATAGTCCCCTACAAGAATCATTTCGGATACAAGACCATCAATAATTACACTTGTATCAGGAACTATCCTTGTTATCTCATTGTTTTCCATAAACAGAACTATCGTTCAAAACTATTTAATATAACTGACGGAAAAAAAGAGATGATCAGAAAAGGGAAAGAAAAGAGAACAAAAAATAGTCCCTTAGAATCTCAGTTTCAAAAATATCAGTAGACCTCATCGGGGTTAAACACCTTCTCACCAACAACATTACCCTCGATATTTCGGTAGAAGCATGAACGATAGCCTGTGTGGCATGCGCCGCCTTCCTGTTCGACCTTCATTACGATGGCGTCCATATCGCAATCTATAAGCATCTCGTGTACTGTCTGCATGTGCCCGGAACTTTCGCCTTTTTTCCACAGTTCTTGCCTGCTACGACTCCAGTAGTGAGCAATGCCAGTCTCAATGGTAAGTTTAAGAGCCTCCTCGTTCATGTAGGCAAACATGAGAACTTCGCCAGTTTTATTGTCCTGTGCAATGGCTGCGATAAGCCCATTGTCATCATATTTGAGATTGTCAAGCTCTATCATATTAATCAGTTAATGAATATACTATAACTATAAAAACTAAGAGGAATCAATATGTAATGATAATAATATGGTGTATAGAAACTTTATTAGCATATTTTTTTGCATATGATATCAAGGTGAAAGAATGGATTATAGTTTCGATGGAAGAGGGGGATACAGGGTACCGACTGGCTTGCTAGGACTTGACGTTCAGCTTGGAGGAGGAGTCCCTCCGGGAACAACTATATTGATACTTGCAGAACCCGGTGCAAGTTCAGAGCTATTTGCACAACAGTTCGTATATGGTGGTCTGACGAACAATGAAGAAGTTTACTATTTCTCTGCTGAACATCCGGTTCAGGAAATAATTGAGGATATGAGGACCTTCGGATGGGATGTTGAGCAATATGTCGAAGACGGAAAAATGGACTTCGTTGATGCCTATAACTTAAGGTTCTGCAATATTCTGCCCAAAAGTATTACATGCAACCTCTCTGCCAAGGATTTCCTAAAACAGAACACTGATACGATGAACCAGCTTAAGTCTGCTACCTCTAAAGAGAGGCAAGGGCAGTACAGAGGGGTCATCGATTCCATATCATATTTCCTGAGATCCTACGATATGAAATCTGTTACGGAAGCTATCGAATTTATCTCCTCTATCGGAAAGCTCACTAATGCTGTACAACTCATCCTTATGACCGGCGGAACACATGACCCGCAAGTGGAAAATGGACTCAAGAGCATTTGTGATGGGGTTATTGAATTCCGCATGAAAGAACGTGGAAGCGAGATAGAGAGAACTATATTGATACGTAAGATGAGAGGAATGATACCTCCTGACAAGACCATATCATATAATATAACTCAAAAAGGCATTGAACTGGAAACTACGACCAGAGTTCTCTGATCTTTGTAGCGAGGACATTCAGATTTGAATAACAAAATGGTTGATGAGAATGAAAGAAAAACTTGCTGAACTCCTGACAAACATATTCACAACTTCCGGACATAGTGTTTCAGAATCTGACACTGTGGACCTGATCGTAGAGAAAAACGACCACCGAACCTATATTTTACTTACCAGTCAGCCAGATCCTGCACAGATCAAAAACTTTGCAGACCAGATCAATGACGGAGTGGGACTATATGTCACCATGCAGAAAATGGAGCCGGAGCTCTACGATTATGCAACACATGTGGGCCTTATCACATGGGATCGTGACGAACTCTCCCTCCAGATAGGAAAAGCTGTCATCGCCGACCTTGAAGGCAATGCTACCGATCTACAGCTTGTGGCTTACGATGTAGACAGTAATGCTATGATATCAGATCAGCATGCATCCAGATCTACTGGATTCTCAGGAAGCTTTGAAGTAAGCTCCGAGATATCAAGTCCTTCAACAGAGTCTTCCACGCCGTCTGCTCCACAGATGCCCACACAGGAAGAACAGGATGGTTTCAACATCTGGGCAACTTCACCTGAGATGCAGCAGGCAGACACAGTTGGAAGGTATCAGGAAACTGAACGATCATATATGGAAGCACCTGTGACAGCCACACCAGAGCCACAGCAGTCATTATGGAAAGCTCCGACCCCAGTTCCACAACCAGTTCCATCAACACTTGATCTTCACACTGCACCTATAAAATTGGAAAAGGAAAGGGCTGCAGCAATGGCAAAATCCGAGATAGGGATCCCTGAGAATATTGTTCTCAAGTTCGTACCTTTCTGGAATTATGCCTATGCTGTCAAAGCAGAGCACAGGTTCAAGAACAAGGTCATTGATATTTCCGGCCAGGGACAGGGTTGTCTTAATGCCCTCAACGGCAATAAGGAAGAGTTAGAACTGCACCAGGTAAATGACCGTGTGACACTTCCTGATGATAACTATGAGATCAAGAGCAAGATGATCGACCAGAAGGAAGCGGAAAGCACGCTAATATCGAACATTATCGAAGAATACACAAAGGATGTGCGTTTCAACAATGTCGTTGGAGAGGCAATGATCTCCGAACACAAGATGTTCAAACCATCAATGGATGATATCAGGTTCAAGATCGACCTTGTCTATGTGCCTATATGGGAAGTAAAAGGTGCAAGGAACTCAGTGGAGATCAACGCATATACACAGGAAATACTGACCAATCCTGTAGATGATGATGTAGAGTTCATGTGAATGAACGTTCGTAACTAACCGAACATATATATACGAAAACTGTATATAGAGACCAACGCATTTATTGGCTTTAGAAAGTTACCAAAAAATGGAGTGACAAAGAATGATCGAAATTACAGACGTTGCTGCAACCGAATTGAAAGCATTGCTTGAGGCTGAGGACAAACAGGACCATGCATTGAGAATATTTGTTGCAGGTATGGGATGCAGCGGTATCCAGTATGGAATGGCACTCGACAACGAGATCAGTGATGAAGATATCACAGTCGAAAGCAAGGAGATCAAGGTTGTTATGGGCTCAGATATCAGCGAACAGCTGGACAAGGCAACCATCGATTACATTGATACAGAAGGTGGCAAAGGTTTCATCATAGACAACCCAGCAGCAGCAAGCGGATGCAGCAGCTGCGGTGGCAGTTGCCATTAAGAACAAGATATTTAATTGAGTAATACCATCCTACGCGGTAATAACTAAAAGGTGATCAAATGATTCCAGGCATGGGCGGACGGGGCATGAACCCGAAAAAGGTCAAACAGATGATGAAACAGATGGGCATCAACATCGATGAGATAGAAGATGTGGAACAGGTCATCATAAGAACCGCAGACAAGGATATAGTATTTAACGATGCAAGTGTCAGCATAATGAATGCACAGGGAGTTGATACCTATCAGGTAACAGGTACCCCTGTGGATATGCCACGTGAGGTCGTCATCCCTGAAGATGATGTAAGGCTTGTGGCAGAGCAGACCGGTGCAAGCGAAGAAGCTGCGCTTGGTGCTCTCAAAGATGCTAACGGTGATCTTGCAGAAGCTATTCTTGCTCTTTCCTCATGAACCCATAACGGGTTCCTGCTTTTTTTATTGTTTTTTCAAACGAGACATTATTTAGAGATTTTATAGATTTATATTTATACAGTGCATGATGTATAGTTATCCCGTTGACATTAATATGAAAAGGGATAAAGATGAAAGACGATATAGCGGATACCAGCCGTGAGCAATTAGCTACAAGAATCGGGTTCTTGCTTGTTTCTGCGGGATGTGCCATAGGTCTTGGAAACATCTGGCGTTTCCCATTCATTGCAGGAAAATACGGAGGTGCTGCCTTTGTTATCGTCTATCTTGCATTTCTCCTAATTCTCGGATTGCCTATATTGATAATGGAATTTGCCACCGGAAGAGCTGGAAGGCAAAATATCGCAGGATCCTTGCGTAAGCTCCAACCAGAAGGGAAAAGATGGCACCTATTCGGATATATCGCCATCATAGGAAATGTTATCCTGCTTATGTTCTACACTACCGTTGCAGGATGGGGATTTGCATATTTCTACTACATGGTCAAAGGTAGTTTTGTTTACCTCGAACCCTCGGAAATAGGGCTTTTCTTTGACCTGTTCATGGGCCGGACCACGGAAATGATAACGTGGATGGCATTGGTAGTTGGTCTTGGGATCCTTATATGTTCAGCAGGACTACAAAAGGGGGTTGAAAGGGCTGGCAAGTTCATGATGTCAGGACTATTCTTTATTCTGCTAGTGCTTGTAATTCGTTCTGTGACCCTTCCCGGTGCTGCTGAAGGGATCAGCTTTTATCTTGAACCGGATTTTTCGGTCTTAAGCTGGAAGGCGATCTATGCAGCCATGACCCAGGCATTCTTCACTTTGAGCGTAGGGGTCGGGGGGATGACCATCTTCGGGAGCTATATCAACAGAGATCATTCACTTACAGGCGAATCTCTAAGGATCACATTCCTGGATACATCCATAGCACTCATGGCAGGACTTATGATATTTCCGGCATGTTCTGCTTTCGGGGTTGATGTAGGCTCAGGTCCCGGACTCCTCTTTGTGACATTACCGAACGTTTTCAATCAAATGCCTGCAGGTATTTTGTGGGGAACTCTCTTCTTCCTGTTCCTTGCCTTTGCTTCAATGTCAACTGTAATGGGTATCTCGGAAAATGTAATAGCTTTTTCAATGGATGAATGGGGATGGAAAAGAAAAAAGGCATCAATTATAAGCGGAATTGCGATATTCGTTTTATCAATACCATGTTGCCTTGGATTCGGACCATTGAGCTGGTATCAGCCTTTTGGCGAAGGTACATCAATCCTAGATCTGGAAGATTTCATATTTACTAACAATATCCTTCCATTAGGTGCACTTACGCTGGTACTGTTCTGCAGTTATAGTTTCGGATGGGGATGGAACAATTTCATTCGGGAGACAGATTCCGGAAAGGGGTTGAAGTTCCCAAAGCAGACAAGAACATATATAAAATACGTTCTTCCGCTTATCATAATCTTTATACTTGTCAGAGGATGGATAGGAACAATATCATAAAAGAGAAAAGAGGTCAGTATTCAAGTTCAAGGGACTTCAATACTGAGTGATATTCCTCAACAGGCATCCTTGAGTAAAATGCACGTTTTACAACCTCGCTCAGGGATGGATGGATATCCATTCCATGAACAATAGGACCTACATTTGCGCCAGGAGTGTTCATAAGAGTTATCACCTGATGGATGAGAACAGATGCCTGTGGTCCTATGATGTGAGCACCAAGCAGAATGTTAGTAGAGTTATCCAGTATAACCTTGACAAAGTAATCCTCAAGGGCCATAGCAACTCCTTTTCCGGTATCCTCGAACCTCTGGAAACCGATGGAGATGTTATCTTTCCCATAGTGTTCAATAGCCTCTGCTTCCCCCATTCCGACCCCGGCGACCTCAGGATAGGAAAAGATGGCATGTGGCACTGCATGGTAATCAACTTCCACATCACCATTTAGAACGGAGTTCTGGTAGGCGACCGTAGACTCATAATTGCCAACATGCTTGAATAGATATTTACCATTGGCATCTCCAAAGGCCCAGACATTTGAGCAACTTGTTTCCATATGGTCGTTTACCTTTATCCAGCCCCTATCATCAGTCTCAATATTTCCTTTTTCAGGATGGAGGATATCAGTATTCGGACTTCTTCCGGTGGCTACAAGGATCTCATCGGCTAATATCTCGACCTGTTCGCCTGTCTGCCTGTCCTTTGCAATGATCTTCTTCCGGTTGCCAGATGCCTGAACTTCAGCAACTTCGTGATTGGTGATTATAGAAATGTGACCTTCTATTTTCCTTCTTGCAAGTTCACTTATCTCGGGTTCTTCCTGAGCAATAATTCTGGGACTGCGACCTATTATGGTTACATCAGAGCCCATGGAAGAGAAGAAATGACCGTATTCAGCAGCTATGTAACCGCCCCCGATGATTGCAAGACTTTCCGGTAATGACGTTAGGTCCAGAACTGTGTCACTTGTAAGATAAACAACATCTTCCAGGCCTTTGACCGGTGGGATCATAGGTCTTGAACCTATGCTCAGGTAGATCATCTTTGAAGTGATCGTCTCGTCCCCAACTTTAAGTACATATGGTTCAATGAATTCTACAGTGTCCTGGTAGTAATCCATATTTGGACTGGATGAGAGCCCGCTGTGGATCATCTCAATGTCCTTACCTATAGAAGAACGCATCCTTTCCATAATAAAATTGAAATCTATGCTTTTGATCTCAGCATCAATTCCAAATTCCTGAGATCTTCCAATTTCCCTTACAAGTTCTGCAGGATAGAGCAGCATCTTGGATGGGATGCAACCCCTTGTAAGACAGATTCCTCCGGGATTGTCCTTGTCGATGACCGCTACTTTCATCCCCGGGTTCTCTTGCATCATCAAACCAACATAGTTCATCCCTGAACCGCTGCCTATCACTATAAGATCATATTCTTTCATTTGCACACCCCAAAATTACGTATAAGAGATATTATGCCTGTTTCATTATTATACATGATGCTTTTTCAGATAAGGAATCCTATCAGGTAGACCAGTGAACCGATTTGCATCAGTGCTATCGTTCTTGACCTCAATTTCAATACATTGTTCTTTGAATGGTCGCGTATCAAAGACCTGGAAATTAATAAATAAACAACTGCTACCGGCAGTATCAACAATAGGAATAATTTGTCATGGACAAGGTTAGGATGCAGGTTCACGAAATAGGGAAGAGGATCAAGTATAAAGACAACTGAGAAGATCACAGAAGAGATTATGGCTGCAGAACGTGGAGAAATGCGCCATGCTATTGTCTGTACACGGTGTTGCATATCTCCTTCCATATCAGAAATATCTGCCATGATCTCAAAAACGATGCCTACCAGAAATGCCATTAAGATGTAGAACTGCACCAGTGGTTCTACTACAGTATCCACTACAATGGTTCCGAAAATAATGGTCGCCATGAAACAATAAGCCATGGATATGTTCTTCAGCAGGAGAACTTTTTTCATATGGCTGCTGTAGAATATAGACAGCAGGATATTGAAGCCTATGAACAAGGAAACAAATTCACCCAGCTTCAACGATATTAAAAATGCCAGGAGCATGCAACCCACAGCTACCTGAAGTGCAACGTTGCGTGATATTGCACCTGTAACAATAGGTCGGTCCTTCCTGTTGTTTGCAATGTCTACAAGGTGGTCAAAGTAATCGTTTATGGAAAAGGAACCCATGAACAGGAAAATGGAGATCACTGCTGCTGTCGCATATTCAGTTCCATTTCCAAAAAATTCCATTGACAGGATGCCTGAAAGGATAACGGAGAACATGCCAAGAAAGGAGTTTCCAAACCTTGTCAAAGCTAAGAATGCCTGAAGTTTCTCAGTAAAAGAGACCATGGGATCAATTTCCTGCAATGAACTTCAGTTTGTCATTGACAAGAGCTTTTAGATCTTCAAGGTCGCTGCAATTATTCATTTCATCAGATGTGATCAGCAGATTGAGCCTTTTGTCCTTCTCAAGATAGGCACAGGGGAATGAAGCTCCCGGATAATTGTATTTTTTATCAAACTCATCCTTGTGCAGAAAAAACACAGGAATGGGAAGATCATCCACAAAGGACCTCCATTCACTTTTCATGCCTGCATTACCATAGGTAATAGCACAGAGATTACATCCGTAGCTCGATGGGGATACAATTTTATGAAAATAATCTTTCATTTCATTGACCAGGCCACTGTCTGCATTGTATATGAAAACTATTGAAACTTTACTCATAGAAACCCCCGATATCCCTAACATTAAGAATTTAGGACTCAATCGGATATAACATTATTTCATATGTGTATAGCAATTCGAATTTTCAAAATTGTGATCATGAATAAAAACATATCAGAACAGCAAACCCAAAGCTAGTGAGTTAAGATCAGTTAAAGAAGAAGGGAAATAGAGTGAGCACAGCAGCGATGCAGATTTCCCGAGGACTCTCGTACCTCAGTACAGTAAGCAACGTGGGCAGGCTTATCTTCTGTGTTCGGAATGGGAACAGGAGTTGCCCTGCCGCTATGGCCGCCGTACTCTAACTCTTATTAATGAATTAGATATTACTTTTGTTAACGGATGAAAGCCAAGGTCCGGATTCGAACCGGAATGGAATCGCTCTGCAGGCGATTGCGTAGCCGCTCCGCCACCTTGGCATTTGAACGAATCCTAGTAGGTAATACAGACATATAAGCCTTTACATTCCGACAATGGGGGCACAAGTCTGATGATCAGTTACCAGCTCAGTACTAACTTTAAGCAAAGCTCAAGTACTGTTGAATACTAGAAAAAAGATAAAGTTACAACTCATGAGTTGTAGCAGATAGAAGAAAAGTTAAGGTAAAGAGTGAGCATAGCAGCGACGCAGATTTCCCGAGGACTCTCGTACCTCAGTACAGTAAGCAACGTGGGCAGGCTTATCTTCTGTGTTCGGAATGGGAACAGGAGTGGCCCTGCCGCTATGGCCGCCATACTCATCTCTAATACTGGAAATGATCATGTTATTATATTACATATCAGATTTCGCCTGGACAAAGCAAAACGGATGAGGCACAGATATTAGTGGCCGCGGACTGAACACCTCGTTGCCTTGGTGCGTACATCCCGACTCTATCAATCCGGTCTTTTACCGGAATCCTTAACGTAGTCTCTTTTTAGGTCAGATTTCGAGCTTAGATGCATTCAGCTCTTATTCCTTAGCGCGTAGCTGCTCGGCAGTGCCTTGTCAGACAACCGATCGACCAGTGGCGCCGTTGCTCTGTTCCTCTCGTACTAAAAGCAACTTACCCTCAGACTACAGACACCTCTAGTAGATAGTAACCGACCTGTCTCACGACGGTCTAAACCCAGCTCACGATCTCCTTTAATAGGCGAACAACCTCACCCTTGGCTGCTGCTGCACAGCCAGGATGGAAAGAACCGACATCGAGGTAGCAAGCTGCCGGGTCGATATGTGCTCTTGCCGGCAACGACTCAATTATCCCCGGGGTAACTTTTCTGTCATCTTTAGCCCGCACCAAGCGGGACATAAAGGTTCGCTAGAACCGACTTTCGTCTCGTGATCCGCTACTGTGCCGAATCACGTCAGGCTAACTTATGCTCTTGCACTCTTCAGTAGGTTTCCGACCCACTTGAGTTAACCATTGCGCGCCCTTGATATCTTTTCAAGGGCGTCCCGCCCCAGGCAAACTGCCCACCTATCGGGGTCCTCCTCTCGGAGTAAGGGGCGTAACTTTGGAAGGGTAGTGTCCCAATTGCGACTCCACCGATGCTGGCGCACCGGCTTCGACGTCTCCTACCTACACTGTACATCCAAAATCACACCCCAGCGACAGGCTGCAGTAAAGCTCCACGGGGTCTTCACTTCCCCCTAGAGGTCTCTAGACTCTGCACTAGAATGTAAGCTTCACCGGACTCTGGCTAGGGACAGTAGAACTCTCATTGATCCATTCATGCAAGTCGCCAATTAAGCGACAAGGTACTACGCTACCTTAAGAGGGTCATAGTTACCCCCGCTGTTTACAGGCCCTTCTTTCCGTTGAACCGAAGTTTCAGGTACCTGCACTGAGCAGGATTCAGAGATCGTACTAGCCCTTACGGGTTTGCGATCTCCTATGTTGATATTAGACAGTTAGAGTTCTCTGGTCACTGCGACCTGCCGTCTACACGGCAGGCACTCCTTCTCCCGAAGTTACGGAGCCAATTTGCCGAATTCCCTTAGCCAAATTATTCCGACACGCCTTAGCCTTTTCAGCTAGGGGCACCTGTGTCAGATCTCGGTACGGACATTTAACTCCCTTTTCACGGGTTCCAGGGTGAAGCTGACTTTCGCCATAACATATTCGTCTGCTTCTCGCCATTACGGCTCTCCACAGAGTTCGATGCTTAGACGGCGCGACGGCGCCGCTCAGCCTGCCCCGAAACGTCAGTTTTATTGTTAAATGGTACAGGAATATTAACCTGTTTCCCTTTTGATGTACTCGAATTACGGTACAACTTAGGACCGACTAACCCTCGGCTGACGATCATTGCCGAGGAAACCTAGCCCCTTCGGCGGTCAGGATTCTCACCTGACTATGCTGCTACTATTACCAGGATTTTCGTTTCCGCTCGGTCCACAGGACTTCACAGCCCTGCTTCTGCCCAAACGCAACGCCTTCCTACAAGATTACCTTTCGGTACTCCGTGGTATCGGTGGTCGACTTGAGCCCCGTCCATTTTCGGGGCCCCAAACCTCGACTGGTGGGCTGTTACGCACTCTTTAAAGGATAGCTGCTTCTAAGCTAACCTTCCAGCTGTCTAGGGCTTAGGACGCCCTTTAGTATTAACACTTAGTCGACACTTAGGGACCTTAACCACGGGCTGGGTTGTCTCCCTTACGGACTACAAGCTTACCCCAGTAGCCCGGACTCCAACCTTCTACGACGACGGTGGGTTCGGAGTTTGACAAGCGGCTGAGGGATTTCTCCCCCGGGACCACCAATCAGTGCTCTACTCCACCGACTATCTCCAGTTAGGTCATGCTGCGACATGTTTTGGAAGGAACCAGCTGATGCCGGGTTAGATTAGCCTTTCACTCCGAGACGCAGGTCACACGAATGATTTGCAGATCAATACCGCTTGCGGTCCTCCACGTAGCTTTCGCCACGCTTCAACCTGCCCACGCCTAGATCACCCGGCTTCGGGTCGTAACTTAGTGACTCCACGCACTTGTATACGCCGCACCTCACCCCGTGAGGGGTTGCGTGCTTGTTGCTTTCGCTTCGGCTTCCCAGATAAAAGGTTAGCCATCGCCACTTAGATACACTCCCTGGCCCGTTCTTCAAAACGTATGATATGACATCGGCATTAGAACTCGTACTACAACCTCGCGGTTGATTCCTTCGAACTAAAGATCCTTTCATGCCATATCGCTCCATCACCATCAGGTTTCAGGCACTTTTAACCTCCCTTTTGGGGGTACTTTTCAGTTTTCGGTCACCCTACTACTTCGCTATCGGTCTCAAGACGTATTTAGTTTTGGAAGTTGGTGCCTCCCAAATTCCCGCGTGATTTCCAACACACGGTACTCAGGAACATTTCCAGTTCCTCTTTTCTTTGCTTACGTGACTTTCACACTCTACGGTCTAACGTTCCAGAAAAGTTCAGCTAAGAAAAGGTCGGAACCTTAGAAAGTTCCTACAACACCACATCTCCCTCACATTACTGGAGGGATTCAGTTTGAACTTTGCCGGGTTCATTCGCCATTACTAACGGCATCTCTTCGATTTCTCTTCCTGCCCCTACTAAGATGTTTCAATTCGGGGCGTTCCCGATCATGACTGATCAGCACAAATGTGCTAAGAGGTCTCATTAGGAAATCTCAGGTTCATAGATTCCATGCGTCTACCCTGAGCTTATCGCAGCTTGGCACGTCCTTCATCAGCGCTTGAGCCGAGCCATCCACCTGACGGCATAATTACCAGAGTCCATCTCACTTTGTCCAGTGAGCGTCTGATATGTAATATATACATGATCTCATAGTGCCCAATATCGGGGAAAGGGCACATCCATCCTTCCCAAGCAACATTACTTGCTCGGTGCACTTGATGATTGTGAATCGTAATGATCCAATGGACTTGCTGGGATTCGAACCCAGGGCCTTCGCCTTGCAAAGGCGACGATCTTCCAACTGATCTACAAGCCCTCGCTCGCATTTTCTCCAGCGAAATCTTATTTCATTGAAGTGGTTTGTTGAAAGTGGCAGTTTATCGATTTCTGACTGATAGCGGTGATCCGCTTTGTGCGGATCGTTGCTTAGGAGGTGATCCAGCCGCAGATTCCCCTACGGCTACCTTGTTACGACTTAACCCCCCTTGCGAAATTTAGGTTCGAACACGGCACAAAATCCGTGCCCTCACCCATACCTCACTCGGGTGGTTTGACGGGCGGTGTGTGCAAGGAGCAGGGACGTATTCACCGCGCTATGTTGAAACGCGATTACTACGGATTCCAGCTTCACGAGGACGAGTTACAGTCCTCGATTCGAACTACGGCTGGGTTTAGGAGATTACCATCACCTTTCGGTGTAGGAACCCATTGTCCCAGCCATTGTAGCCCGCGTGTAGCCCGGGAGATTCGGGGCATACTGACCTACCGTAGCCCGCACCTTCCTCTGGTTTAGCACCAGCGGTCCCCACAGAGTACCCATCATCCCGAAGGACATGCTGGCAACAGTGGGCACGGGTCTCGCTCGTTGCCTGACTTAACAGGATGCTTCACAGTACGAACTGACGACGGCCATGCACCTCCTCTCAGCGATTCAGGTAAAGTCTTTAGCTTGACCTACATCTTGCTGTCGCCCCCGGTGAGTTTTCCGGCGTTGAGTCCAATTAAACCGCAGGCTCCACCCGTTGTAGTGCTCCCCCGCCAATTCCTTTAAGTTTCAGCCTTGCGGCCGTACTTCCCAGGTGGTTCGCTTCACGGCTTCCCTACGGCACCAGAAACGGTCGCACCGTCCCTGACACCTAGCGAACATCGTTTACGGCTGGGACTACCCGGGTATCTAATCCGGTTCGTGCCCCCAGCTTTCGTCCCTCACCGTCGGACCCGTTCTGGTAAGACGCCTTCGCCACTGGTGGTCCCACAGGGATTACAAGATTTCACTCCTACCCCTGTAGTACCTCTTACCTCTCCCGGTCCCAAGTCTGACAGTATTCCCCGGAAGCCTAACAGTTGAGCTGTCAGATTTCCCGAAGAACTGATCAAACCGGCTACGGACCCTTTAGACCCAATAAAAATGATTACCACTCGGGCCGCCGGTGTTACCGCGGCGGCTGGCACCGGTCTTGCCCGGCCCTTGCTAACACATGCCGTTTACACATGTGGACAGCCAACATAATATGCTGGCACTCGGTATCCCCTTATCGCGGTTTCCCGCATTGTAAAGTTTTCGCGCCTGCTGCGCCCCGTAGGGCCTGGATTCATGTCTCAGAATCCATCTCTGGGCTCTTGCTCTCACAACCCATATCCGTCGTAGGCTAGTAGGTACCTTACACCCACTACTACCTGATAGACCGCAGATCCATCCTTAGGCAACCGAAGTCTTTGAACCAAAAAGCATTCCAGCATCAATGGTTTATTCGGAATTATCTCCAGTTTCCCGGAGTTATGCCGAACCTAAGGGCAGGTTATCCACGTGTTACTGAGCAGTTCGCTATGTTCACGAAGAACATTTAACTCGCATGGCTTAGTCGAATACCGATAGCAGTAACCTCTGGCAGGATCAACCAGAGTTATTTGTTAAAGCACACAAAATTTGGAAGTTAACTAAGAATTGTCGGAAAAGAACTCTTT